>CAZANH010000485.1:0-7237 GCA_964486515.1 uncultured Eubacteriales bacterium | reverse complement strand
GAGATGAGATTGAAAAAGAAAGGAAATTTGCATGGCTATCTTTTAAAGAGATAACAAAAGGAAATATAGAAAAAAGGTGCAACCATATAGGTAGACCAAGGTGGAATATTGAGACTCAGAATCTTGTAGAAAAGCATCATGGATATTCTTATCAACATTGCTTTTCATACAATTGGAATGCCATGAGGGGATTTCATTATCTCATGCATTTGGGGCATATATTAAACTTACTTACACTATATTCGAAAAATGTGATTAAAAATGTTAAGAATAGGGGTGTAAGGGGCACCATAGACCTATTTATGAAGATATTTAGCAGTATACTCGATCATAAGAAATTAAACAACATAGTTGATGTCAGATATCAAGTAAGACTTGAAATATGAATTGATTTTCTGAAAGGATGTGATGCGATAAAAGATTATAGAAGCACTCAATTTCATATCTATAAAAAATAGAGTCTTTGAATAGTAAAGGCTTATAGGGGTTTTTTGCCTAAAGAAAGGGTGAGAACTCTTTTTTTTATTCTGTGAAATCTATTAATTTATTAATAAGTAAAGAAATGGCAGACTACCTAAATTAAAAAAATTCGTGCGTCAGCACTGCATAATCCAACATCCTCTTGACAACATGTATCTACTATTGTAGACTATATAGGTTTACGAATGTAGATATAACAGAGGAATTATTGCATGTACAAGTAGTTGCAGAATGGAACTATATTTATTTTTAAGCGTCTAATAGTAAAGAGTTTTTATGCATTTTAGTAATACTATTAATAAAGAGGGCAGGGTGGTAACAGTCGTGAAACAGTTTTTTAAAAGCAACAAAAGAACTGCTGTATTGTTATTGGCACTTTTCATAATTGCAATTTTTGCAACTGGTACATATATTGTTATAGTTCATGGATTTAAATTGTCAGTAGTGGAACCAAGGTCTGAGAGTACTTATGGTAACGGATCCTCAACAAAAATGAATTATGATGGGGAAAGTGAATATGATATTACAGAGCATGAGGATGAATTGCCTGAAAAAGAGCGGACTATGGAAACACCTGAGATATATGTAGGGGTATACAATGAAACACTGGGAGTAAAACCCGGAGATGAAATCGTTTATTCCGGCAGAACCAATGCCGCAATAAAGTTCAGAGGATATATAAATGAAGATGAATTAAGGGAAAACGTAATATTCGAACCGGTTTTTGAACCGAGCCAAATACATATCTCCCACCCTGAAAAAGGCGGGACCTTTTTATATTTCAACCTTATAGACAATGAAAAGAACCGGATTCCCGACTCTTATAAAATAAAAATACCAAAAGGCATAAGAGACAATTCAGGAAGTGTTCTTGGGCAGGACATCGTTTTGGGCTTCATCAGAAAGCAGCACCCACTGTCTGAGATAAGTCTCATTGATGAAACAAGTGGAAAGAAGCTGCCATATAATGTATATCTGTCCAATGAGGACAAGGTATTTTTAGTGGAATTTACTAAGGATATGAATAGAGAGGCAGTTGAGGAGACAATAAGTGAGAATGTTTGCAATGAAAGCTTACAGCCTGTATTGTCCGGTGAACCAAAACCCAGGCTGACATTTGAATGGGAAAATCCGCGGCTGCTGTACATCAATATAAGTGGTTTGGAACCCGGCAGGCATTACAGGGTTTTTCTCAAAGGAGTCGAAGATACTGAAGGCTGCCGGATACTAGATAGCAGGTACTATACATCTGAAGATGAAAACAGGAACAGGGTCTTTGATGAATACTCCTTTGAAACAGGATTGGCCCAGGAGATATGGAGTATGGACCTGCAAACAGGCAGAAGGACTACATTAAAGCCATTCACACAAAACAGATATCACAGCGGAAGCCTGTCTCCTGACGGTAAATGGGTATCCATGGGGCGGTTTTCACAGCTTGAGGGTGACCTGTATTTTCATGATACTGTTTTTTTCAATCTGTTCAGCGGGCAGCTGCTTGAAATGGGTACGGTAAGGAGTTATAAGGATATCAGGTGGGTGAATGGTTTGAATTGTGTAACTGCAAATGGTTATTTATATAATTTGGAGGAAGGGAATATAAAAAATTTGGCTGTAGATAACTTGATTGACGGTTTTATAGCTGGTGCACTTCCTTCCTGTGATGGCAGCCGGGCTGCTGTTTTTCTCTGGGTTGACAGAAAAAATGCACCGTCTAAACTGGTAATTCTTGATAAGGAAGGCAATACTGAAAAAATCATGGATATGCCTTTTACTCACATACGACTGGCTGACGGTATATATGTAAAGCCCATGTATTTTGAGTGGCTGGATAATGATACTATTATATCCGAGGGGTGGGATTTGAATAATACACAACCGGGTATATACAGAATAAAGGTTTCAGAAGGCAGGGCTGATAAAATAATAGAAAACGCATATCATCCTGATATTTCTCCAGACAGAACCCATATTGCCGTTATGAGAACCCACCTGGATGGTCCGGATAAGGGATTGGAATACATAGAATTTACTGACCTGGAGGGCCGGCCTGTACGGGTAGAGCAGGAAAATGGATTTGAAGCGGAAGTTTACCCGGTTTATGAAAGCATGTGGTCTCCTGATTCTGATAAATTCATGATCTTTAATACTTCCGGCAGCTTTTATGGCAGCAGCGACAGGTTCATATTGATATGGAACAGGGCATCCGGTAAGGCAGAGAGAATAGATGTGGATAATAATGAAAGCTTCACCGTACTGGGAATAACGGAAGATGGGAAGAACATCATATGCACTAACCAGCAACCCTTGCCCAGGTTTTAACCCGGACAGGCAGAATGCCTGTCAACTGCAGGTGGCGAGATGAAGTGAAGGAGTAAAAAATAGCTGGGGTGTATCACATAGGTTATATCGATTAAGAAGAATAGAGAGGATACATATGAAAAGGAACGGCCTATTTAAAAGACAACTTATTATTTATTTTGTTGTTGCGGCAGTTTTGGTGCAGATACTGTTTTTGCCAGGCTGCGGCGGCAATTCTGAAAGGAAGAAAAGCAATAATACGGAACTCGCCGGTAGCAACTCTGGGATTTTGTTTGATCCGGCAGTTGATATTACCGGTAACAATATGACTGTTTTGGAGGTATATCATAATCCGGATTCCCCAATACCTGACTATGAATTTGACGGAGTGGTATACCAGGGATATATCTACAGAGGTCTGTATGAAAATGAATGGGGTTGGAGGCTGGGCGCCATATGCAATACCCTGGGCATCAGAATGGTAATGCAGGATGATGAACACGGCATATATGAAAAACACAATATCCCCATTGATTTCTACCTGGAAAAAGGGAATATCAGGCTGACATTTAAAGCTGACACGGACACTATAGATGAATGGTATATAAATAATCCCCATATGGCGACAATTCAGTACAGGGTCTACAGGGACGGCAGGGAAATTCCAATGAACAAGACTCCCATTACCTACAGGGCGGGGGGCCCTTATATGGATTTGAAGGAGCTTCTTTACCTTCTTGAAATAGATTATGCTGAGGAACCGGATAATATCTATATGGACAGTAGTGTTCCAACCCAAATAAAGGGCAAGGTATTGTTTGATGGCATCATTGACCTGGATTCCCAAAAAGTCTCCTGCAAACTTTTATATAACTATAAAGGCGGTGATAATCCCGTAAACAAAGACATCAAATTGGTTGTCGGCGGTGAAGAAAAAAACACAATTATACTGTTTGATGAAGAAACCCGGGGGAGCACTGATTACTATTATGACGGAGGTATAAACGTAATAGATTTTAAGGGCGAGCAGTTTGTCCAGGTTAATTTAAACAGGGATACCTTTATATTCAAATACACAAGGGAAGGATTGGTCCCCATATTTTCAAGGAGTAATTATGAGGATATTTTCCTTGGAGATATCTATATAAAAAGATATGAAGGGGAGAAAAGCATTTATGTGGATGAAATCAACGGATTTCAAAAGGAATTTGAATGCAGGGACATACAACCCTTTTCAAAGTATATAATTTCGCCTCTGTGTTTTGAGAGAGTACGGCATGATGTGAAGAACAACCGGTTGGGGCTTGTTTTAAGGGCAGGCATTGTTCGGAAAGGTAAAACCATTTTTTCTTATGACATTGATTTCAACTATAAAGGGAATACATTTACACCTTCGGAAGTTGTGTCAACTAACTGGGAAAAATTTAATAAGGATAAGGAGAACGGTAAGAGCATTAACATGGCTGATTATTTACATTTTAAATATGAATGGGGAAAAAAACTTTTTATGATAGCACAGAGCTATATGCCGGCACAGGATATTCACATATTGAAGAACATGGAATCGCCGCAAACCAGCCCATGGTACAAACTGGATTTCGGAGAGAAACTGTCCACACCTGAGTGGAGGTTTTATGGAAGTGATTTGAAAAGGTTCAGGTGATATATGAAAATAGTTTAAAGTCCAAGAGTTTTTGTGTACATATAGTATAAGTTTTATTACGCCCGCTTTGAAGGCATACAGCAAGGAATACAAGCGGCGGTTCGCATGGATTAAATATGGCAAAATCCCAAAGGAAGCCTTTTATGAATGGGCGGAGGAAGCACGGAAAAAAAGGATTTGTGCGTGAAGGGTGAAATGACGCTGGAGGAATTTAAGGTATGGCTTGATGATTAATATTTACTCCATTATATGACAGATTTATATTATGAGCTTCAATACTTATTACAATTACACAAAAAAAAAGCTTAATGCTCAATTTATTACTTTCCCCATCATTTGGGAAATAACCATTGATGTTAATAGAATTCATGTCTTATTTCTTCCTTGATTCTAAACGCTTTTTCAATACCTTTTCTCATAATATATAAAATTTTTTTGGGAAATATGCAACGTTTTATATGTTTTAACTGTCTATATATGTGTAAGGGGTTATGTTAGATGTTTACACTAAAGTTATGGGTCTTAAATCAATAAATAGTAAAATATGCCTAATATTAATGGGAACAATTAGAAAAAGGAGGAGGATAAGCTATGGTACATATTAGGTCGCCAGGTAAACTCATAGGATTGCCGGTCAATTATGAAAAGCTCCCGTATATCCTCATATCTTGACCCGTCAAAGCCTTTTGATTGTGTGGATATTTAGAACTTTACACAAAAACAATGTATAACAAAAACACTCTAAAGTCAATATGAAAATTAGAGGTCTATAATCAAGTTAGCCTCTCATGTTGGTGAATAGAAATTTATTAATGAAAGGAAGAGATTTAGTATGTTTACTCGACAAAAATATCTATTTTGTATTATTTCATTGATTGTCGCTTTGATGATTGTAACAACAGCGTCAGCAAGCACACTGACTACAGATACCGTAAATGGCGAAGCGCTCTTTGAGCAGATGGTTCCGGCGGAAGTGCAACGTGCGATGGAAGCGCAGGAACCTGCGCTAATAGCATACATGAAGCTAAGTGAATCTTTTGAGAAGCACGAGTTTGGGATATCTGTGTATCCAGAAGGATATGCTGGTGAATATATTGATGAAAACAACCAACTTGTTGTTCTTGTTGTGAGTCAACCTTCTTTCCAAAAGACGAAGCACTTTGATTCCATTCAGGCTGACAAGAATGTGGTAATTAAAGAGGTCAAATATTCATATAATTACTTATCCAGCCTCAAAAGCGTTGCCGATAAGTTATATGAAGAAGGGATTCATGTTGTTACTGATGGCGTAGACGTTCGTAACAATGAATACAGGATCTCTATTTTAGTCGATGAGTATAAAAAACTATCTGAGAGTAATTACCTCAAAAAAGCATCATTGGACCTGCCCATAAGGTTTGAAGAGGATGAAGGTGCGACTGCATGCGCTAACCTTTGGGGAGGCGATAGAATCTTTAATGATGATACCGATGGTTATATGTCCATTGGCATAGGCGGTGAATATGACGGAGGGGATGCAATAGTAACCTGTGGGCACGGCAACGAGAAAGTAGGTATCTTGTTTCCACGTTATCCCTACATCAGCAACTTCGAGCATCGGATCGGACAGGTTGCATATCAACAAGCCAACACAGATCCATCTAATTATGGAGTAACAGCACTTGGTGATTTCGCTATTGTTCCTTTGGATAGCGATACGGCGACAAATTATGTTCAACCAGGAGTGCAAATCACCGGCATCTATTCTTCTTTACCTGTTGGCTCAACCGTTTATAAATATGGGACGACAACAGGATATTCCTGGGGGACTGTCGAACAAGCAAGTATCAGAGTATCTTACACTGATGGCTTGTTTACTACATATACCGTCAGCGGCCTATATCAAATGAATATGACAAATGATGAAGGTACTGATGCAATTGGTCGAGGGGATAGCGGTGGGCCAGTGTGGAGGAACGATGATTCTGCTCATCTGTTACATGGAATCGTAACAGCAGGTAATATGAGCCAATCACCAAAAAGAACTATGTATACTACTCCGATTCCTTATGCGGAATACTGGGGTTTTACTACTAAGACAAATTAGAGGTATCATGAACATGAAAACGCTATTTTCGGTAATAACAGTAATCCTTTTACTCGTCGTTGTTATCCAGACTGTTATAGCTTTGACGCATAATCACAATCTGAAAAAAAATTATGCGCATCTTCCAGAAGATTACGACTACAAGGAAGTCATTATTGACGGCAGTATAAATGTTAAGGAAGTGGAAAAACTCTTTTCATCAATAGAGACGCTACCCAGATATAATCTAACAAATGTGATAAGTACGCCTGTAACGATTCGTTACTATAATGCAATAGGGGATTTATCGCCCGCTTATGTGATTGATAAGGGAAAGCGTATTTATGTTAGAAAAGACAACAATTCACTTTCGGTTAAGGTTGGTTATGGTTTGGATAGTATGCCGACGGACGTTACAGGTTGGAGAATTGCCTATCCATTTACCACGGATGCTGGCATATCCAATGAACTTCTCTATGTCAGGATGGACGAATTATTCGATGTTGCATGTTCATGGGTAAACGCCAATAAATATCTTGTGCAGCGAGGGCAACAAATGCGGCTGACGAGAAATAATACGATTCGGAGATTAACTTTGTTCGTCGATCATAAGTTATACGATAGTGGCGTTTATTTGTCTCCTGATTTGTTTGTCCCTGTTTTTCCAGTATCTTCTCTCATCCTGTCAGTGCTGGCAATTCTTGCTGCTGGCACCTGGGTGTTTCTAA
>CAZANH010000484.1:0-3700 GCA_964486515.1 uncultured Eubacteriales bacterium | reverse complement strand
TCTCATGGAAGTAAGATAAGCTGATGGTGAAAGGCCTGTGAGCTTCTTGAAAATTCTCGTATAATGGTCGGTGCTGTAGCCCGCTGCTTTAGCTATTGCTTCAATGCTTGTTTTTTTATCAAATGAACTTTCAAGAATGCTTACTATTCCTGCATCTGTTGGCATAAAGCAATAATGCTGATGCCCGTCAGGCTTTTCATTATAAAACCATATCCTGGAAAGTGAAACAAGAAAATCAACAAGAAGAGCCTTTGCCCTGATATCCCATCCGTGAGGTGTTTTACATGTCTCATATTCCATTTTCTTTATTAAACTTAATATTTCGTATCTGTTGTTTGCATTGAGGTGTATTTTCCCCCATGGATTTTTTTTGTATCCTGTACGCAGTACATTGTCCAGCATTGGAAGGCCTTGCAATTTAGCAAGGTCATCTCCCAGAACCTCCGGATAGAACAAACAGTTATATACGGTATTGTTATTTGATTTCCAGTATTGATGGGCTGTTCCTGGAAGAATATAGAGTATGTCGCCAGGCACAAGCAGGCATATGTCGCCATCTGCATTATGCATTGCAAAACCTCTGCTTACAAATACAAATTCAATGAACTCATGGGAATGCCTTTCTATCCTTTCTTTATGCTTCGTACTTCTTACAGAAAGGCCGAAACTTTGGTCCTTCAAGGTATAATAACTGTTATTTGTCTCCATAAATAATCACCATATCGGATTTATGCTATCCTTATAATAATTTGTTCTAGTGCTTTTTTAAAAAACCGTCTATAATAAATATATTACATAATAAATTATTTTACAAGGAGTGACCTTAGATGTTGAAAGTAACCGGGTTAAACTGTGAATACATTAAAAATCCTGTTGGAATAGGTGAAAAGAAACCACGCTTCGGATGGATGCTTGAAAGCGATGGGCAGGATATATTTCAGGAAACCTATCATCTGCAGGTAGCAAATGACAAGGATTTTAAAAAAATTGTATGGGACACGGGGATTATTAACTCCGATGAGTCTTGTTTTATTGAATATAAAGGCCCTTCTTTAGAATCTTCAACGAGATACTATTTCAGGGCCATGGTATCGGATAACAATAAAAGAAAAAGCCGCTGGAGTGAAACATGCTATTTTGAGACGGCAATGCTTGATTCCAGTGAATGGAAGGCCGGTTTTATTTCTCCTGAGGGTGATAAAGACGGTGATTTTTCCAGAGGCAAGCTTTTGCGAAGAGAATTCAAAGTTGACGGAGATGTTGAATTTGCGAGGGTATACGCTACAGCCCTTGGGATGTATGAATTGTATATTAACGGTACCCGTTTGGGCGATGAGGTTTTTGCCCCTGGATGGACCGCTTATCGCAAGCGGCTTCAGTATCAAACATATGATATCACTTCTATTCTAAAAAAAGGGACAAATGCAGCCGGTGCGGTTGTTGGCAGCGGATGGTACAAGGGTAATCTGGCTGGCTGGCCAGGAAGGCGCAATATATACGGAGATCGTACCGCCCTTCTTCTCCAGATGATTATCAGATATACCGACGGCCGTGAGGAACTTGTTGTTTCAGATGAGGCATGGAAAGTATCGGACGGGCCGATTCTCTATTCGGAGCTTTACCACGGAGAAACCTATGATGCCCGGCTTGAACAGCAGGGCTGGGATATGCCCGGTTTTGATGATTCTTCATGGACATCGGCACAGGCTGTCAGCCATGATATATCAACCGTAATCCCACAGGAGGGATTACCTGTCAGACGGCAGGAATTTTTAAAACCGGTTTTGATGTTTATAACCCCCAAGGGTGAACGTGTCATAGATTTTGGGCAGAATATTGCCGGCCACGTTAGATTTTCCGTCAGGGGCAAGGCTGGTGATAAAGTTGTTTTAAAACATGCCGAGGTGCTGGATGCCGCAGGTAACTTCTATACTGAAAATCTTCGCGGTGCAAAGGCACGTGTGGAATATATCCTGAAAGGTGATGGGGTTGAAACCTTTGAACCTCACTTCACATTCCAGGGCTTCCGCTATATCATGCTTGAAGAATATCCGGGCGAGCCTGATGTAAATTTCTTTACCGCCGTAGTCATACATTCTGATATGGAACCTTCAGGTCAGTTTTCCTGTTCCAACGAACTCGTAAATCAGCTTAATCACAATATCCTATGGGGATTGAAGGGGAATTTTATTGACATACCTACCGACTGCCCGCAGCGTGATGAGCGGCTGGGATGGACCGGGGATGCTCAGGTTTTTATACGGACAGCATGCTATTTGATGAAGACAGCACCATTTTTTAAGAAGTGGTTCAGGGATATTAAAGCCGAACAGCTTGATGATGGCGGAATTCCTTATGTCATCCCTGATGTACTGACTGGTGCACGCAAAAAAGAGACCGCGGATGACGACCATTCTGCCTGCGGCTGGGGAGACGCAGCTGTCATATGCCCCTGGACCATATATCAGTCTTATGGTGACAGGCGTATTCTGGAGGAACAGTACGATACCATGAAGAAATGGGTGGAATACATCCGTTCCCACGCCAGAGAAGGCCTGCTTTGGGATTCCGGTTTTCATTTCGGTGACTGGGTTGCCCTTGACTCAAAGGAAGGGAGTTATTTTGGAGCTACTCCGAATGACCTTACGGCAACCGCATATTATGCTTACTCAACAGAACTGCTTGCAAAGACGGCATCATTAATTGGAATTGAGGATGACGAAAAAATTTATACTGCTCTTCACGGCCGTATTGTTAAAACCTACCAGGATGAATTCTTTACCCCTTCAGGTCGACTTGCAGCCAGAACACAAACAGCACATATATTGTCACTGATGTTTGGGCTTGTTCCCGAAAAGCATATTAATAGAACCATAGATACTCTTGTTTCTCTTATAAATGAGAATGATGGCCATCTTGTGACAGGATTTCTCGGTACTCCTTATTTTTGCCATGTATTAAGCTTAAACGGAAAGCTTGATGAGGCTTATAAGCTGCTGTTAAAAGAGGATTACCCCTCCTGGCTCTACCAGATTAAAATGGGCGCTACAACCATTTGGGAGCATTGGGATGGAATAAAACCGGACGGCACCATGTGGAGTGCCAATATGAATTCCTTCAACCATTATGCATACGGTTCAATAGGAGATTGGCTTTACAGGGTTGTAGCAGGCCTTGACACTGACCCCGGTTCACCCGGCTACAAGCACATTCTGATGCATCCGCAACCGGGAGGCTGTTTGACATATGCACAGGCACGTTATAAGAGCCTTTACGGCGAAATATATTTAAAGTGGGAGATTGAAGATGGCAAAATGACTGTCAATGCAACGGTACCACATAATACTACGGCTCATGTCATTTTACCCGGCGCTGTGCCTGAAAATATCAGCGGGAGTAATACCGTATTCTCAGTTTGCGACGGCGGGGCAGAAGCTGAAATAGGCTCCGGGAGCTATTGTTTCAGTTATCCGTATAAGCCGTGACAGACAAATTTCCATCTGAACTTGTAACCACGACGGAAATACAGAATAACTTTGGTAAATGTCTCAAGGCTGTTGAAAATGGGGATATAATAATTACAAAAAACGGAAAGAAAACCGCCAGGCTTACAAAGTACAGGGAATATGGCTCGGACTTTGTCATACGTGAAGGTGCGCCTGCATATGATGTGCCTCCCAGGAAGGTCTCTTATGAAGAG
>CAZANH010000483.1:0-2185 GCA_964486515.1 uncultured Eubacteriales bacterium | reverse complement strand
GGATACTTACTACTCATCGCACTAACCTCCATAAAGGTACCGCCTTTGATTCCCTTTATTGTAGCACGATTAGCAACACTATGCAAGTCGGGATTTTTTTTATAAGCATATATTGCTGCCTGTGTTCTGTCAGAAACATTCAGCTTCCTGAATATATTTGATACATGGTTTTTTACTGTTTTTTCGCTTATATAAAGTTCTTTGGCAATTTCCTTATTTATCATACCTTCGGCGATAAGTTCAAGAATTTCAGCCTCTCTCGATGTAAGATTATTATGGTTTTTCGCGTTCTTCCCATATACTGTAATGCGGTTATATTCCTTTACAAGTTCCTTTGTCATATTCGGTTGAATGAATGCTTCTCCCCTGTGTACTGTTCTTATTGCATTAATAAGAATAGAAGGTTCCGAATCTTTTAACACATAGCCCTCTGCTCCCATTTCCAGAGTTTTAAACATATACTCCCTGTCTTCGTGAATTGTAAGCACAATTACCTTGTAACTGCTGTCAAGCCCTTTCAGTTCCTTAATAGCCTGAAGTCCATTCATTTCAGGCATATTTATATCCATAAGTATTATATCCGGCCTATACATCTTTGCATACTTCACAGCCTCTATTCCATTACATGCTTGAGCTATTACTGCAATATCCTCCTCCAGTTCAAGCAACTGCTTCAAGCCCTGCCTCACAATTGCGTGGTCATCAGCTATCATAACCTTTATCTTTGCCATTGGAATTCCCCCTATTATGGATTAAAGGTATTGTAATGTTAATACGCGTCCCTTTTTCAGGTGTAGAATCAATTTCAAATTCTCCATTCAAAATCTGTATCCTTTCACGCATACTGAATAAACCAAAACCTGTTTCCAAATCATCCGCTTTTTTTTTGATCTGACTTATATCAAATCCCTTTCCGTCATCATATATATGAAGCTTTATTTCATTTTTAAGAAACTCTATGTTAAAAACCGCATTCTGAGCATTCGCATGTTTTTTTATATTACTTGCAGCCTCCTGGATAACTCTGAATACAGTCAATGCAATCTCTTGTCTAATATCTGTAAGAATACCCCTGGTTTTAAAGCTTACCAACAATTTTGTGTTTTCCTTAAAATATTCCATATGCTTCTTAAGAGCCGGCACAAGCCCCAGCTCATTAAGGGATACAGGCTTCAGATTATATATTATTGCTCTTAAATCCTTTATACTGTCTCTTACAATACTTTTTAAACCACTTAATTCTTCTATGGCTTTTTTCTTATCCTTATCAATAAATTTTTCACAAATCTCAGCTTTCAGTAATATATTTGACATTGTTTGAGCGGGGCCGTCATGAATATCTCTTGCCATCCGCTGTCTTTCATCCTCCTGGACTTTGATTATCCTAAGGCTCATAAGTTGTTTTTGTTCAGCACTGTCAAACTGTAGCCCTACTTTATTTAAATCACCTGTCAGATACCCATATGCTATGTTTAAATGTGTTAAAATCACATCAGATTTTTCAGCTATCCCGTACAGTTCATTTATTTTTTCTTCAAGCTCATTTCTCCTGTTTATAAGAATTTGCTGATGCTCTTTTTTTGCCTTAAGTTCATTTTTAATAGTATCAACTTTTTCATAACCTTTTTTTAATTCTTCATGTAAATAATCACCATGATTTTTTTTTATTAATATTAAATCTCTTTTAATTTGCTTTTGTTCTTCCTCAAGATATTCTATTGTTTCAATAACATTCATAACTTCAATTTTTAAAGCTCCCAACTCATCTTCAAGTATTATACAATCATTTCTGACATTTTTACCGGTTTTTGCGACAGTATTCCTGTTTTCATCAATTTTCTCCACAGTAGCCTTCATTATTTTGTCCAGCTGCTTCACAGTATTAATTTTGTAATCTCTCATTAGTATATCTCCATATAATCATTCACTATAATATTACTATATTCTACATAATATGCCCAAATCCTTTGGTATAAATTTACATTACGGTTTTGAATTTTTTATTGACAATGATTATTTTTAATTTTATAATATATATGTGCCATAATAATAACACGCACCATTAGCTCAGTTGGAAGAGCACCTGACTCTTAATCAGGGTGTCCGGGGTTCGAGCCCCCGATGGTGTACCAAAGAAAAATAAAGGCTTCCGAGATTTTGCCCCGGAAGCCTTTTTTAATTTATA
>CAZANH010000482.1:0-1764 GCA_964486515.1 uncultured Eubacteriales bacterium | reverse complement strand
ATATTGAACCCACTGTGCTGCCAATTCATCATGTTATCTATAATGACATTATTGATCTTTCCCTCTTTCTCCAGCATATTAAAAACTTCCATGGCGAAGGGTATTTCAAGATCTTCCGCCTTTGGGACAAGACCGGTCATAAAATCACCGTCACCATAAAAACAGCCCTCAGTCGCTATGATATGAAGGTGAGAATTGAAATTCAGGAACTCTCCAAAGGTTTGTACAGCAATGACGCAACCGGGTACAGGATTGTCCGCTGTAACACTTTGCTTGATAAAGATCTGAACAGGTTAATGAAATATGCTGGGGTTTTAGAGTAGAAAACATCTTAAGGCCATATTTGGAGATACTGTTATGAAATTATCAAATCAATTAAAAGCGCTGATTAGAAACTTGTCAAAGGAAAAAAGTGTACAAGCTGAAATAATACTTAGAAATTATATGTTGGAAAGATTACTTGAAAGGGTTTCGCTATCTGAATATAGGGACAGGTTTATTTTAAAAGGCGGTATGCTGGTTGCAGCTATGGTTGGTATTGATACACGTTCCACAATGGATATGGATGCTACTATAAAGGGCATTGAATTAACAGAGGAAGAACTGGAGAAAGCACTAAACGATATATTGGCTGTTCCTATTGATGATGGAGTTACAATGAAATTAATAGGATTTAAAAATATTTGGGATGAGTCAGAGTATCCAGGCATCCGGGTTTCAATAGAAGCTATTTTGGATAGAACGAAACAGATAATGAAAGTAGATATTACTACCGGAGATATGATAACACCAAAAGAGATGGAGTATCAGTTTTCACTTTTACTTGAAGACAGAATCATACAAATTTTAGCATATAATCTTGAAACAGCACTGGCAGAGAAACTTGAAACCATTCTAACAAGAAGTACTGCAAACACGAGGATGCGTGATTTTTATGATGTATATATTTTAACAACCTTAAGAAAAGGAGATATTCATTGGAAGCTATTTACAAAAGCTTTTAAGAGAACTGCTGAAAAAAGAGGCAGCTATAAACGTTTGGTAGGGTCCTGTGATGAAATTATGAATGCTATTGAATCTTCTGATGTACTTTCAAAATTGTGGGAAAGGGCCAGTTTGTATTGGACAAGTATCACATGAGCAAATATATACTTAAGGCGACTGGGCATCTGGAAGACGACACTTTAAAGGAAGAGCTTAAAAAGGCTATTGATGAAGGTGATTACAAGGGATTTGACAAAGTATTCAGGAATATATACAAAGCTACCAAAGACGAAAAAAAGAAGAAAAAAGTGAGGAAATCCAGAAAATACATGGCAGAGAGATGGTATGGAATTGAGATTTACAAGAAGGATAAAGAAAGCCTTACGGGATGCAGCGCAGAAGGCCATGTAAGCCATGTTTTTGCTGATAGGCTCAGCAGCAGCAGGCCTAAAGGATGGTCCAAGTGACCGTACGGATAAAATAGCCCGGCTGAGGGTGTTTAAACGGAACGGAGGAAATATGTTTTATCTTGTGGTAAAGAAGAAAGAATCCGAAATGAAGAAAGTAGTTACGAACGGATATTCAAAAAAGATACTTGGTAGAACCATAAAAAATGAAGCAAACAGGGATTATTCAAGGATAACAATATTGGATACGGGAAAAAGGACTAGTATGTATATGGCGCTAAAAGCGTTAAGAGGAGTAGTTTAAACCAAAAAAAACAATTATGTACGACTCAGCGCTGATAGTTTCGGGGTGTCAAGGGCGAGCGTTTTTTGC
>CAZANH010000481.1:0-2597 GCA_964486515.1 uncultured Eubacteriales bacterium | reverse complement strand
TTGTTTTTACACTGCTTATGAATCTTTTGGCACAGTACATTTCAAAAAAATACAGGGAGGTGTACTAATCATGTCAAAAAACAGGATTAAAAAACGTATAATTCTTGATAAAGCTGCAAAAAAGTTTTTTTCCTTTTCGACAGTATTCGCATTGATTGTATTGGTAATATTAATCTACAGGGTATTTTCCCAAAGTATAGGCTGGCTGAATATAAGGTTTTTGACAAATAATCTCTCAATTTCACCGGATAAGGCCGGAATACGCGGTGTTTTGATTGGGACAACAATGCTGATGGCAGTTGTCGCACCCGTAACAATGATATTGGGAGTATCAACAGCCGTATACCTTGAAGAATTTTCAGCGAGAGGAAGGCTTTATTCAATCATAAAAACCAATATATCAAATTTAGCGGGGGTACCTTCTGTCATATTCGGCCTTCTCGGTCTTACCGTTTTTGGAAGATTGTTCAGGCTTGGCTCCAGCATATTTGCCGGGGGGCTGACCTTGTCCCTGCTTGTCCTTCCGATTATTGTAGTTGCGAGCCAGGAGGCCATTCGTGCCGTGCCAGGTTTTCTCAGGGATACATCTTATGCAATAGGGGCAACAAAATGGACTACCGTAAGAAGGATTGTACTTCCTGCAGCACTTCCGGGTATAATGACAGGCTCCATACTTTCTCTTTCCAGAGCGATTGGAGAAACGGCACCCCTTGTCGTACTGGGTATACCAACATTGATACTCAGAATTCCACGGACTTTTACGGATGATTTTACGGCCCTTCCCATACAGATTTATTATTGGACGCTTGATTCCGTTCTTACTAAGGAATATATAAATCTGGCTGCAGCTTCAATCATAGTACTTTTAATATTGTTATTCCTAATGAATACTGCGGCGATAATTGTAAGGAACAAGTTTCAGAAAAGATACTGAGAATTTTAATAAATATCAGGAATGGTGAATTAATATGACAACAGCAAGTGAAAAATACAATGTGTCTTATGGAGGCAAAAAACCAAATGCTCCCGGTATCGTCTATGATATAAGGGACCTTAACCTGTGGTACGGCAGCGACCATTCACTTAAGGACATAACCCTGAAAATTCAGGAAAATAATGTTACAGCCGTTATCGGCCCATCAGGCTGCGGCAAGTCCACTTTTATAAAAACACTGAACCGCATGGTTGAACTTATTCCATACGTACGTATTTCAGGAGAAATATTTTACCATGACACAAACATATTTGACAGCTCGGTTATCGTAGAAGAACTGAGAACTGTTGTAGGAATGGTGTTTCAAAAGCCCAACCCATTCCCCAAAACCATATATGAGAATGTTGTTTACGGGCCAAAAATACACGGAATACGCAAAAAAAACAAGCTTCTTGAAATAGCTGAATCAAGTTTAAGAAAGGCTGCTTTATGGGATGAAGTCAAAGACCGCCTGCACGACAACGCCTATGGCCTGTCAGGTGGTCAACAGCAAAGGTTATGCATTGCAAGGGTCCTTGCGGTTGAACCCGATGTTCTTCTTATGGATGAACCAACCTCTGCACTTGACCCAATATCCACACTGAAAATTGAGGACCTTATTCACGAACTGAAAAAGAATTACACAATTGTCATTGTTACACACAATATGCAGCAAGCCGGCCGTATTTCAGATAAAACAGCTTTCTTTTTACATGGTGAAGTGGTAGAATTTGACTACACCGAAAAAATATTCAGCAATCCAAGTGACAGGCGGACAGAGGATTATATTACGGGACGGTTCGGATAACATGCATGTTGTTGCGCATGGTGCAGCATTGTGCAAACGGTGTAAACTTTTGATTGGCTTAATGAACCGGATTAATGTATAATTAAAAACAGGAGTGATTATTATGGTAGTCAGGTACACACTTGAGGAAGATTTACAGGTACTGCATCATAACCTTATAAAAATGGGCAGCCTGGTTGAGGAATCAATTGAAAATACGATACTGGCATTAAAAAAACAGGACACGGCGCTTTCAAAACAAATTTTCAAAGGCGACGATGCAATAGACGAACTTGAACAGAAAATAGAAAAAAAATGCCTCATGATGATAGCGATGCAGCAGCCTCTTGCAAAAGATTTAAGGCTGATAAGCACTGCTCTCAAGATTATCACCGACATGGAAAGAATCGCCGACCACTCATCCGATATAGCTGAAATAACTATCAGGATGGCCGGTGAAAAATACATCAAGCCTTTGATTGACATACCAAAAATGTCGGAACTTGCCAAGCTTATGGTAAAAAAATCAATAGACGCATATGTAAAACTCGACATCAATCTTGCAAATGAAGTCTGTGCAAGCGATGATGAGGTTGATGACCTTTTTTTTAAAATCATTCTTGAATTAATAAATATTATGAAGAATAACAATCAGGCAATTGAACAGGCAATCGACTTCATGTTTATTGCTAAATATCTTGAGAGAATGGCCGATCATGCCACAAATATCGGTGAATGGGTCGTTTACGCCGTAACAGGAGAACATGAACACCTTGCCAGTCAACTCCACAGGGATGACAGAAAAAATAATCCGTTTATAGATGATTCACAATAAAT
>CAZANH010000480.1:0-6426 GCA_964486515.1 uncultured Eubacteriales bacterium | reverse complement strand
GATACCAGTGATGTTACGGAAAATGAAGCGGATATATTTGCTTCAGAACTACTTATTCCGCCAAAATCAAGGGTTTCGGAGGTTATCTGATACCCTTTGTTTTATGTATTCTTAGTTTTTTACCCTTACTTTACCCTTACCAAGGTTAAAAAGTTTTTTCAAATGCCAGTTATATGGATAATGTGAAGCTGATAACAAACTTATCTTGCTTATTGTAAATAAAACGAGATCAGTTGTCTAAAACCCAGCGTGCTTTGAAATCAGGGCAATATCGTGAATTAAGTTTTCAAAGGAAGACTTATCCCAAAATCTTGGATGCATATAACCATGAGCAACGCTGTTTCGATTATCACCTTTATCTGTTGACCGAGAAAAAATATAGTAGGACTGTATTTTTTCGAGCAATGAGACAAGTTCCGGATTGCTATCTTTGTTTTCTTTAATAGCAAGCTTTAATAATCCAGTGCCAACTTTACGTTTTTTAGGGTTACCCAATTGATCAAATACTTCAATGCCATATTCGGATGTAGTTGATCGAATAAGTTCTTCCAAATAAGCATATGCAAATGGCGTTAATACAGAATAAGAGTCAGGAAATGCTTGATACACTTTTTGGGCAACATCCCAATCAGGTGTCCAATTCCATAAATGTGCGTGGTTCTTTATCTCTGTAAAGTCATCATTAATGTTCACTTTCAACACCTCCCATTAATATGTTTAATGTTTAAAATAAGATTACAGCATCCATCGTAGTATTATCATATCTGCATGAAAACAAACAATCAAGTTTAAGTTTTGATAAAATCAAACTTTTGGGTTTAAAAATATCCTTCCCATTTTTTGCATATAATTCTTCAATATCTCTGGCAGGTACTCCATTTGCAAGAGCAAGAGCAATAATACCACCTGTTGAAGTTCCGGTAATCAGATCAAAATAATTATGTATTGGTCTCTTAATATCTTCTTCTATTCGGGAAAGGTATCTTGCTGCAAAAATACCACGTATACCTCCACCATCAATAGATAAAATGTTTACATTTTTCGAAGACCAGCCATTTTTCTTAATATTATTCCAATCAATACTCATATATATCACCTGCTATCTATAATTTCTGTTTACTCGCTGTCCTGCTTTACTTGATGGAAGATGTGGAGCCTCAGGTCCCCACCAAACTCTTCTTTAAGCCATACTTCATAATAATAAAGCCACTCAGCTGTCCACGGTAATATTGTATCTGCTATAATGGATGTTTTATCATAACTCATATCTTTAGGATAATACAAGCATAAGCTTCCATCATCATACCTGTGGGGAGCATTATCCAATATTTTTGGTTTCACTACATACACTTTAGTATAAGATCCTGAATATTCTAATTTAATGGTGTATGTACAAGATTCTTTAGTAGGCTTTAACTTCCCATACCATCCCATATTTGAACAGCTATGTTTATAGAACTTAAATGCTGGGAATTTATTTTTTATGTGATATCGTTGAATGCTTAATGTTACCTTTTTAGGCTTTTGTTTGTATTTTTCTTCCTTTTTACGACTTATCCACATTTCCATAAAACCTGTGTTCCTGTATTTTTTGTCCGCTATTGCTATTTAAACGCCCCTCACTATTTACCTTAACCTTTCCTCTTTTAATCTCTTCAGAAAAGTCTTTGGCTTCACTTAATTCAGAAGGAAATTTATCTCCAAAAATAATATCTTTCCATTTTTTTATACTTTCATATTTGTCTTCCTCATCTAGTGCTGCCCTTGCATTTGTACTGAATCTTTCAAGTTTAGTTATGAATATATCATATTTAGCCTTATCCCAATCCCTGGCAAAATTTTCTTCATCTAATGATGGATTCTCAACATATGGCTCATTATTATCGTCTAGAATCTCATCTATATTATCAACCATATTTTCAAGTGTCAGGACAAGAGTTTCTGCATCAGAACTAGCAGACTGTATATAAGTACCAATTAAAGCTGTAAGAAGAATAGATTTGGGCGCTGTGTCCTTACCAACTTTATTGTCTCTCCAGAATTTAATGATCTTTGTTGCATTAACAAGCTTATAATCATTCTCTCTGTTTTTCTCTTTAAACCATTCAGTATATCCTTCTGGATTTGTCTCAATCCATTCGTTATCGTTTTTACTTGATATAAGAATATGTTCACTATCTGAAGGCTTTGCTGGAACCACATCCATATGAAAATCGCCTGCATAATCTACTCTTATGCACCGATCTTTCTTTTTTAGTTTTTCTTTATATTCTTCTTTCGCCTTCATTCTCTCATATACAAAATCAATTAATCCCTTTGCATCATACTCCTCATCTATATCCAGAAGTAATATAGTATCTACATCAAATTCATTACTTCCAGTTGGGATTATTGCAGTACCATTTGAATACGAACCTTGTTTAAAAAAACTTTCAAAATAGGATTCAATCTCCTCATCATTTTCAAATGTTCCCTCCCATGCTGAAATGCTGAATTAATCCTGTCCTCCCTTGTTGGGTTTAGAGATATATTTCCTATAAAACCTTTAAAATAATATTTTAGCTTCATCCATCTTGTCCTCCATAATATATTATTATGTATATAAGTTCTACCATTTAATGGTTACAACCTCTTGTTTTAATTTTATGTAAACTCTTACCATGTATCATCTTCAACTATATCAAATTTTTCAAGAAAGCTTTTAACAATTTCAGGCTTAAGGTGACAGGATGTACTGTCACTCAACAATAGACCTATAATTTTCAAAAACTCTTCCTTTTCAATCAAGTTTACTGCAAATGCACATCCTATCACACCAAGAGTGCCAATATATTTTACATTAAGCTCTTTACAAGCTTTTCTGACCAAACCGTCATTGCTTGTGCAGTAATAATCAAACTGTTTTGCAATGGATACAGCCAATTTATCACATTCAGAGAGCCTTCTAAACCTTTTGTTTGTAGTTAATACAGCATAGGCATTATATGCTGTTTCTGTTTCCATATTGTAAAGTTCATACTGGTATTTATCCAATATAGCAATTACATTTTCCTCTATCTCCTTATCATGTATCAGCTTGGGAATTCCAACCTTACTGAACACATCAAACAACAATCCAAGCCTGTCCAGTTCATAAAAATCAATTAATACATTATTATCAACTATGACAGAAGCTTTATAATATTGTTTCAAACTCGTCATTAATCCTACCCCACTCTTTAACCAGCTTTCTAGTATCTAGAATGTCTAATTCCAAAAACTCTGATATTTTATTGATACTTATTTCATCTTTATCATAGAGTTTCATAATTTCTATAATCAGCTTTCCATTCTTTTTTTCAAAACTCATATGATTTATAGGATCAGGCTCAGTTTTTGCCCATCCATTTTTATGAACCCTTTTCCAAAATCCCTGATATGCATCATCAGAAATCAATCCATATTTATGAAGAGTTAAATATAATGCATGGATACTTACCTTAAAATGTTTTTTCATTTCATATGGTGAAATTTTACCATCTCTTTCCCTAATGTATTCTTTCACCATATCCTTTGGAAGAAGGAAATATCCAGCAAATGAATCAGCTACTTTTTCTTTTGTGTTGCCTCTTGTTTTTTCATAAAGCGGATTATATTTGGGGTCGAGATACTCGTTACGGTGAAACAGTAAATGCCCAAGCTCATGAAGCAGAGAAAATATTTGTCTCTCCTCTGATATTACTTCATTACTGTTTACAAATATAAAGCTCCCATGCTCTTTTGCAAATGAAGAAGCTCCAAACAAAGTACTGTTTTTAAGTTCAAAACACAGGACATGTATTCCAACTTTTGATATAACATTATAGTAATTATCCGGAATCCTATTCTCAATACCCAATAATCTTCTCTGCTCTTCTGCGATCTTCTCTACAGCATTTTCATTTTCTTCGGATAACTGAGATCCATCAACTTTAATTGTATAGGACTGCGGAATATAAATTATATCATCATTCTCTATAATATCAGTGTATTCTTTAATTTTTCTTAACATATAGTTATAATCATACTGCTCAAGATTTTTCTTAGGTTTATCTGCTCTAAACATCAGTGATAGCTCTTCATGCTCTTCCTTGAAAAAATAATCAAAGCTTTTATTGAAATAATCAGCGATTATATATAATCGCTCACTGTCAATAGCTTGTTCACCATTAATATATTTTGACATAGTAGGATGAGTTACATTAATTACCTCAGCCAACCTTCTAACAGAAATATTGGACTCATTCATTAATTCTCTTATGTTATTTCCTATAGTTTTGATAATACTCATCTTCTACACCTCCACACTTATTTTACCACTTTAATATTATTGTGTCAAGTTAAGTGGTAATTTATTTTACCATTTTTTAAATATAGAGGTATTCTTCATATAAAAACGACTACATCGTTTGAATACTGTAGCCGCCATTATTTTAATTTAATTCAATTTTGTTTTCTCATTGTTTATAATATTAATTCACCTGTTTCAAAGCATCCTTTATACTTCTCCACAATACCGGTTTGTAATCATGCCTTTCAACACAGACGCAAAAACCTTTTTCATTGCATGTTTCATACTGCTCATTGCTATGTACATGACCAAAGATATTATAAAAATGACTGCATTCTGTTATACTGTCAAGCGGCGTATGGGATAATATATACCTTGTATCATAAATAACAGGGTACTCATACACTGCTTTAAATCCAAGCTCAATCCATTTCTTTATGGACCGGCTCCTGTCATGGTTACCCATTACAAGAATCTTATTTCCTCTTAAGCTGGATAATACATTGCCTATAAATTCTGAGCCGCCAAAGCCAAAGTCACCAAGCAAAAACACCTTGTCACATTTAGAAACCACACTGTTCCAGGCTTCAATTAAACTCTTGTTCATTTCATCTACGTCGGCAAACGGCCTATTCTCATATTTAATTATATTACTATGGTTGAAATGCTGATCAGCTGTTACCCAAACATTATTCACAACAGATTCCCTCCAGACCCTGCATTTTTTCTGCTTCAGGCTTTATACCGGTTTTTCTTTTTCTCCAGCCATATACTTTCCGAAATTCTTTACTTCATTATGTACTTTTTATAACAAAAAATCAATATAACAGGATTAGTACGGCAATAATTATAGGATATTTATATAAACTGAACTAGGGTCCAGCTTAGTTTCAAATTCATTGCCTTACTTAATTCAAATGAGGCAGAAACTAGATTTTAAGAGAAGATATATCATTATCGCTACCTGTCACGATCATTTTTTTGTGTATTCTTTGTCTCTTTCTTTATTGTATTGGGATGTAGTACGTTATGGTATTCATTCAGTACAATTCTTTTTCTTTCAAGTCTTACATCTACATATGTTCTGTGCATCACCAAGCATAGGTATTGTGGCATTATGAGATACAAGAATAACTTGCTTTTTTGATTTTATCTTTTTTATAGCTTTAATTAATCCACGATTAATATATGATGTTGCTAAGTTATCTTCAGGCTGATCAATAATTAAAGGCGCAATGTCTTTCTCGTATCCAAGGATAAGATCAAGTAGCACTGACGTCTTCCAGACTGCGCTTAAACTGGTAAAATCTCTTCAATTGTTAGTAACTATTCGATAACTTCTGCAGTTAAGTTTTTCAAATTCTAATAGTGCAGTTGTATAATTTCTAATGCAAGCTAATAAATTCTCAATATTATTTTGCTTCGTTTGTTGTTCTATGCTTTCTGAAGATAAATATGCATCTAAATCTTTTTTACTATTATATAGAACATTTTGTATAATATTCTCAAATTGGGATATTTGAAAAGCATCTTGTAATATTTCTTTTATTATTTTAATCTCTGTTTCAGCATTCTTCGCAAAAACATCATTTTTAAGAAATATATTGATCTCTTCTATTTGTTGTATATGATTTTCATAGGTATGCTTATCATAATTAATGAAATTAAGAAATCTGAATTGAATGATACTTGACCTAAGTATCATAAAGTTTCAATCATGTCATTTGTTTCACAGTTCCATGGGAAAGCCTGTTAGTACCTTTGTGATCAGAGCCTTTAAATCTTATATTATTTGAAATAAGCTCATCTATTGTAACAGGCTTGTATTCATTTATCTCTACACCTGCATTTAATGCATTATCCATTTTCTTTAATGTTTCAAACGCAAAGGCATCTCTGTTATTGTGTATATGTGCATGTATATGCAATGCCCCTCGTGCTGCTCCGCCCCATGAAAGCATAGGATAGTGGCATAGCGCAATACGTCTTTCTCCATCCTTCATTTCCATATAATAGGTGACAGATGCAAAATATTTCTGAACATTACAGTTCTTTATCCATTTATGATCATGATTGCCCAGGACTAAATGCTTCACCCCTTTCAGCCTTTCAATATA
>CAZANH010000479.1:0-9326 GCA_964486515.1 uncultured Eubacteriales bacterium | reverse complement strand
ATAAGGCTTCATTTTTTATTATAATTCAGTCTTCATATGGTGTAAGTTGAGAATATTCATCTTCATATGGCATTTGATAAATATCTTCACTGTTGTTTTAAAAAGGAATGGAAGTTTCAAAAACAACCCGGTGAGAACACACTGGAAACAGGTATCAAATATTACCTGGCATTGAAGGAAAAAGTACAGGAAAGGGGATATGAGGCAATATCACTTATAGATGTAGATGGGATGAAAAAGCTGTTAAATTTTCCTCCATCAATGATATTTATGCTTCTGGCGGATGATCCTGGCATATGTACAATACCGGAAAATGATATTCCCGGAGAGGTTACCCAGCTGATGGTTAAATATCTTACAGGCCAGATTGGGGCCTACCTTGAGTTCTATGAATTTATGGAGGACAGGGTGCTTGCTGGAGTGCCGGATTATGTACCGTCCGAGATTGTCAAGGGAAGGGTTGAGGTTTGCCCCAACAGCTTTGGAGAATTCGGTGAAAGCATATTGAATGTATCAAAAATCAAGACTGGCAAAGTTACTATGTGCAGACTTGCAGGCAGGGGTGACAAATACAGAATGCATATGGTAACCGGAAAAGCAGTTGACCCGAGATCCTGGGAGGAAGCCGGATGGGCACCGCCGGCACCGCAGCTTCCAAGTCTGGAGGTAATTTTAGACAATCCTGTTGAGGAATTTGCACAAAAGGTGATGGGACAGCACTATATTGTTTCATACGGTGACAATACACAGATTATCAGTGAACTGTGCCACATTCTTGGAGTTGAGGTATTATAATTGTTTAAAGCTTTGATAAAAGTACTTCCAATGATATAATATTATCACAGCCAGTATTGTTGCCTGATTTGGTTTTTGTAAACACAATATTTGTAAACGGCAGGTGCTTTTATAAAAAATGAATGAAACCAGTAAAATGATTGACAAATATCCGATTATCAGAGAAATGATTAATTACGAGCCAGTATTATGGACAAATGAAAGATACGGCAAATATGATAAAGATGAAATGAGCATAAGTGATATTGAGGCTGCTGAAAAGAGGCTTGAAAGATTTGCCCCCCTTATAATGAAGCTGTTTCCCGAGACAAATAAGAGCAGTGGTATTATAGAGTCTGAGCTTTTGAGCATTGAAAGAATGAGGGGCTTTATTAAAAGCGAATATGATGTAGACTTTAAAGGGAAGATGTTTTTAAAAAGTGACGACAGCCTGCCCATTGCGGGATCAATCAAGGCAAGGGGAGGCATTTATGAGGTTTTGAAATTTGCTGAGGAAACAGCAGTACGAGAAAGCAGTTTTTCGATAGAGGATGACTATTCAACACTTGCAGGAAATCATTTCAGAGAGCTGTTTTCAAAATATGCTATTACGGTTGGTTCCACAGGTAATCTGGGATTAAGCATCGGTGTTGTGGGATCTGCACTGGGCTTTGAAGTAACAGTGCATATGTCTTATGATGCTAAAGAATGGAAGAAAAAACTTTTAAGAAAAAAAGGAGTAAAAGTAATCGAGCATAAGACTGATTATAACCGTGCTGTTTTAAAAGCAAGAGAATTCGCTAAAAGAAATGATCACTGCTATTTTGTAGATGATGAATACTCCAGGGATTTGTTTCTAGGATACAGTGTTGCTGCCCACAGACTCAAAGAACAGCTTGATGAAATGGGAATAGAGCCTTCCAGGAAGAAACCTGTTTTCGTTTATGTTCCTTGCGGGGTAGGTGGTGCACCCGGAGGAATATGCTTTGGATTAAGCGAGGTCTTTGGGGACAGCGCTCACTGTTTTTTTGCAGAGCCCACACACTGTCCATGCATGCTTTTAGGGCTTTTGACAGGGCAGAACAACAATATAAGTGTAAATGATATCGGTATTGATGGAATTTCAGAAGCAGACGGTCTTGCGGTAAGGAGACCTTCGAGCTTTGTGGGAGATATAGTAAAAAATATTGTAAGAGGTATATATACTGCTGAGGAAAAAGAGATGTACAAATTATCTGCCATGATAAAGGACAGTGAGGATGTTAATCTTGAACCGTCGGCCACACCGGGACTTTTAGGCCCTGTTCAGCTTATAAACAGCAGGGAAGGGCAAATTTATCTTGAAAGAAATGCTCTGGTGGACAGTATGGACAATGCTGTCCACATATGCTGGGGTACAGGGGGGTCATTCATGCCGGAAGAAATTGCTAGAGACAATTACAACAAAGGAAAAAGCTACTTAAAAGGGTAGAGCACGCCCTGTTGAATAGTAACAGCTTATGGGGGTTTTGGATGTTAACCGGTCTTAATACTTCAAAAACAGTAGTTTTAGCAGTAATGATAATTCTGCTTGCAGTGTTTTCATGTGCAGGATGCAGTACGGAGGCAGAGGATGAAAAACAAACGACAGTTGAGCAAGCACAGTCGTCAGCAGAGAAAGAGGAAAGCAAAGGTACTTCAACCGAACGGGTAGAAAAATCAGAAGGTAAAGTATATGAGGTTACCGCAGAGCAGGATTACAGAAAAATAGTCCCTTTGCTTAAACCCGGAGATGAGCTGGTGCTCCATGAAGGGGTTTATGACGGGCATATAAGGATACGTACGTCTGGACTGCCAGACAGACCGATAAAGATAAGGGGATATGGTAATGGAGAGGCAAGGCCTATACTCAGGTATGAAGGGAGGTCGTCAAATCTCTGGGAGGTATATGCAGACAATCTTACAATCAGCAACCTTGAGTTTCAGCCCTTGCAGAAAAATGTATTTGGAATAAGAATCGGAGATACCATTAAAGGAGTAACTAGGAGAAATATCACGGTAAGAGACTGTGTTTTCAGAAACAGCGGAGGGGATTCGCTTAATGCAAACCACTCCGGCATGAAGTACGAAAACATTAAGGTTATAGGCAATCAGTTCATAGGGGTAAGGGCTACGCCTATATATATAGGAAATCACGATGGCTCGGCAGACGTGACAGGATTTGTTTTCAAAGGGAACTATATAGATGCCTCAAAGATCACCAGAATAGATATTGTGGGATACGGCATACAGCTAAAGCTCAATGTAACAGGCGGACTTATCAAGAATAATCTGATAGTGGGTTCAAAGGGACCGGGTATCATGGTTTACGGTGCATTTAAGGGGGATAATGAGTATTCAAACACTGTGGAAGGCAATATTGTAGTTGGATCCAGAACAAATGCCGGAATAGTGGTGGGGGACGGACCTTCCATTGCAAGAAACAATATTGTGCTCGGATGCAGTGCAGGAGGCATAAAGGTTAATGACTACAAGGGCAGGGGGCTTTTGCGTAATGTAACCATAACGGGTAATGCTGCAGCATATAACAGCAGGTTTGATTTTGCTTTCACTGATATTAATGAATATACAGAAGATATGGAGATTATTGATAACCTGGCTGTTTCAAAGCCTGTTGTACCGGGATACAGAAATTTGAAAAACATAGAAAAACATGTTGAAGTATCGGATAATAGAATCGTTTCAGGAAATGAAAAGCTGGAGCAGCAAATCAGTCGTATTAAAAATATACATCCGGATATGGAGTCTTTGAAAATGGTTTGGCCCAAACTTGAAAGAGGACCATATGATCTGCAGCAGCTGATTGACATATTGAAAACAATCAGATCTGAATAGTTCAAAGTCTGTAATATTACTTGTCCAAAATTAAATCGGTTTAAATTTTACCGTTTATGAACCATTACAAACCCTAAAACATAATAAATTTAAGATATAATTTAAAAAACATAAAATATTACGGATTTTTATCTAAATCATTTCATTATTTACGGCGTTGCTATATAATATAATTATATATTTAGGGAGTGATGAGTTGTGGATAATGTTGATCTGGAAATCATCAATCTATTGAAGAAAAATGCCAGGATATCGGCATCTGAAATAAGCAAAGAAGTCAAGCTTTCCATACCGGCGGTAAGCGAAAGGCTAAGAAAGCTGGAGCGATGCGGTGCAATAGAAAAATACACGGTAATACTCAATCCGAAGTTTTTCTCAAAGGATTTGACTGCTATAATGTTCATAAGCCTGATAAGACCTGAGTATACGGAGAAGTTCTCTAATTTCGTTAAGGGAGAGGATGAAATCCTTGAATGCTACTATATAGCGGGAGATTTTGACTACTGTCTCAAAATAATAACGCACAATACATATACACTGGAAAAGCTTCTTAATAGAATCAAAAGCATTAAAGGCGTGCAGAAAACAAAAACCATTGTCACATTATCCACAATAAAAAACAATCACTCCATTAGCACTACAGCAAAACCTAAATCATAAGGAACGACATATAAAGGAGGAGTCTGTATGATAATTGGTGTTCCAAAAGAAATAAAAAATAATGAAAACAGAATTGCTGTCATACCTTCAGGGGTGGATGAGCTTGTCGGTTCAGGACATGAGGTATTGATTGAAAGAAATGCCGGTGCTGGAAGCGGCATATCAGATGAAGAGTACATACAGGCAGGAGCAAGGATTGTTGAGGATAGACATGAGCTGTTTTCATGTGCTCAGATTATAGTCAAGGTGAAAGAACCTCTTGAAAGTGAATATGATTTGTTCCAGGAAGGGCAGACACTGTTTACATATCTTCATCTGGCAGCAAATCAGCCGCTTGTAAAAATTCTTACAGACAAGAAGATAACCGGCATAGCTTATGAAACGGTCAAGGATGAGAAAGGTTCTCTTCCCCTGCTGCTGCCAATGAGTGAAGTGGCAGGAAGAATGTCCGTACAGATAGGCGCAAGTCTTCTCCAGAAATTCTATGGAGGTTCAGGTGTTTTGCTTGGAGGCGTACCCGGAGTTGCCAGGGCTGATGTTGTAATAATAGGCGGAGGTATTGTTGGACTTAATGCTGCAAAAATGGCTGTTGGACTGGGGGCAAACGTAACTGTGCTGGACATAGACAAAAACAGGCTTTCATTCCTTGACGATCTTTTCAACGGAAGAATACACACGAGAATCTCAAACCCCTATTGTATAGCTGAGATGACTGCAAAAGCAGACCTTTTGATTGGTGCGGTTTTGCTGCCTGGTGCAAAGGCTCCCAAACTGGTTACCGAAAAGATGGTAGAATCCATGAAAGAAGGGTCTGTTATTATAGATGTTGCAATTGACCAGGGCGGGATTGTAGAAACAATGGATCGAATTACCACGCATGAAGACCCGTTTTTTATAAAGCACGGTGTTCTTCACTACTCTGTATCCAACATACCGGGCGCAGTGCCCAGAACCTCAACCTATGCCCTTACTTCTGTCACATTTCCCTATCTGAAGCAGCTTGCAGACAAAGGGCCTGAAAAAGCAATGAAAGAAAACCAATCCCTTATATCAGGATTAAATACATATGACGGCAAGGTTACAAACGAGGCTGTTGCACAGTCAGTTGGCATGCCTTATACCCCAATTGAGACTTAAATATTCTTCAAAACTCATCCATCAACAGAAACTCTGCCAGATGTTTGTGCTTGACGCCCTCCATATTGTCCTGCCAAAAATCATCCATGGTGACAACATATTTAGGATAATTGTCTTTGATGACAAGTAATGGAGCAAACTCACGATCAATTGATTCTTTTGCAACCATGGGTGTGTAGGATACCTGGATATATACCTTTTCGTTTTTGCGTTCAGCAATAAAGTCTACCTCTTTATTATCCAGTTTTCCCACATAGACTCGGTACCCCCGCCGTTTTAGCTCCAGCATCACAATGTTTTCAAGTATGCCTGATATTAGTCTGTCTTTGTAGCCTGCAATTGCAAAGGCGAGTGCATGATCTCCAATATAGTATTTTTCATTGGTTTTTAAAATTCCTTTGCCCTTAATGTCATATCTAGGAATTTTCCTGATAATGTAGGCAGTCTCCAATGCACTTAAATAATTATAGACAGTATTTAAATCCACCTTACGCTGCTGACTCTTAAAATAATCAACTACATTTTTTGCAGAAAAGGCATTGCCAATGTTGTCAAACACAAATTTTACCACACGCTCCAGTAGTTCAATATTGCGAATAGAATGACGCTGTACAGTATCTCGAAGAATTGCAGAGGAATAGATGTCATTTATAATACGGTAGGCTACATCTTCTTCATAGTCTCCGATATGAACAGCAGGAAAGCCCCCAAGACGGATAAACGCTTTGAATTCATCAGATAGATTTTCTGCTTTTTTCCCTGTACGTACTTGCTTAAAAAGCAGATATTCCTTGAAAGAAAGTGTATTGATTTTGATTTGTACATAACGTCCTGCTATATAGGTTGCAAGCTCGGAGGACAATAACCGGGAATTGGAGCCTGTGATATACAGATCGGCATTTGTACTAACCATAAGAGAGTTTACAGCTTTCTCCCAGTTCTGTACTTCTTGAATTTCATCCAATAGTATATAATATTGGTCTTTGCCCACCATGCGCTTTTTAATATAGTCGTGTAGACTCTCGGCAGTATCCAGAAAGGAGAAATCGAGGTTCTCCAGATTGATATACAGGATGTTTTCTGCTGGGACACCGCTATTTTGTAATTCATTTTTCAACATCATCAATATGGTGGATTTTCCGCAACGTCGAATACCTGTAAGCACTTTAATAAATGGTTTACCCATGAACGGCCTTATTTGTTTCATATACAGTTCTCTTTGGACCATAAGCATCACATCCTTTATTGTATTATACCACAATAAAGATGAATTATTCAATTAACATTTAGGGTTATAACCCTAAAAATGACAAAACCATAACTTCCCATTTTTGAAGCGGTTATTTTCACGATATTGCTATTAAGTCGCTGACGCTCCACATAAATCAAGGTACATGATTGGCAAAATAAGAGTATAATTATTAAGACTTATTTTGAATCATGTTGTTGTCGTCAGTGAAGTGCCGTGCCTGAGTGTGTCGTATTTACTCGAACTACACAGCCCTACCCGTGAACAATACTACTGGAATGGCACACAAGCTCGCTCCCGTAAATAGCCAAATTGTCTGTTAATCAATGATCAAAAGTGGCAATATAAGTTTACAAGCTTTTTTTATTGGGTTTTTTATGATAGAATAATACTAAATAAATTTGAGATTTTGGTAAAAATGAGGTGAAAGTATGCTTACAAATAATACAAAAGGATTAAACATACCTGATGAATTTATAAAAATAATAAATAAAACAGGGTATGGAAAATCTTTAAATGAGAAAGTTAAACTTTCTTTGGCAATAGGATTATTTGTTGACAAATCAGTTACGTTGGAAAAGGCTGCAGAGCTCGCAGGTAAGCCTTTGGCAAATTTTGTAGATATTCTAATAAGTAGAAATATACCATGGATGGAATATACAGAGCAACATGCTGAGGACGATGATTTTGCAATAATGAAGTATGCGGAGGAAAAAGAGAAAAATGAGTAAAATTGTCAGCAATACAAGTCCACTTATTGCATTATCAATGATAAATCAGTTAAACTTATTATGGGAGTTATTTGATACAGTATATATTGCTGAAGCTGTTTATCATGAGATTATTAATACAGAAAATGAAGGTGACTATGGAAGAAGAGAAGTGAAAACCGCTGTAGAAGAGGGTAAGATTAAAATTTATAGTATAGAAGATGAAGTATTAGTGAAAAAAATACTTGGAAGAATGAATATAGGAGAGGTTGAAACAATAGTGGCTGGGAGCGAGTTGGATATTGATTTTGTTCTTATTGACGAAAAATCAGCAAGGAACGGAGCAAAATCTTTTTTATTGACTCCAATCGGTACATTAGGTCTTTTAAGAATAGCTAAGAAAGAGGGAAGGATTGAAAAAGTAAAACCTTTTATTGATGTTTTGGTAGAAAAGGGATACAGAATATCAAATAAAATATATGAAGAAGTATTAAAAAAAGAAAGCGAAATGTAAAGATACTTTTTTACTGCATGATTATGTAAAACATACAAAGCCAAACAAATCATTGGGGGTAATCAATAATTTAATATACAAAACTAATAGGAATGGATTGAATTATGTCTAATATTGTAGAATAAAATTAGTTGTTAAAATGTAACTATTATATTGGGGATCTTTGTGCGCAGTCTAAAGTTATTGGTGGAATACAGATACATGAATCACTCGTCAAAAGCTACTGATATCATCGCCTTATATTTGTCAAGGGGAACGTATTCAGGTATGCTGTTGCCCGAACCTAATGCATATGCTCCTCGCTCCTTTGAACGCTGCAGCATGGCAGCCGAACGGTTCTTGATTTCTACAATGGAGGATGTGCATAGGAAGTTTACATCTATGCCTCCCATAATTGCAATTCTTTCATGATATTTTTCATATACGTCCTCAACGGGCATAATATTGTCCTCAAAAGAGTGTTTTGCGTCATATTTCATATCATCTATTATATCATCCATGACTTCCTCAAGATTGCCGCAGGAGTGCAGTATTGCCGGCTTGCCGGATTTGTGGATTGCCTGCACGATCTTTTTATGCCAGGGGAATACATACTTTCTCATATGCTCGGGGGAAAGCATGGTTTGGGTATTGAAACCCCAGTCGTCATTGGAAATCATTGCACCCACTGAATCGTACTTTCCACATATTTCATAGTACCGCACAAGCCTTGTGCCTACAGCTTCAAATATATCTGCCGCAAGACCAGGATTGTCAGCCACCATGAGGCACAGATTGTCAAACCCTACAAGACTTGTAACGTTTTCGAGTACTCCGGAAGGTCCAAATACAATAAATTTCATGCCTTCAGGCAGTTCTGAGGAGAGCTTGACAAGTCTTGAATAGTCAAAATCATCAGGGTTCTGCCATTTATAGTCTTCAAATTCCCTTCGGTTGTTGATTGTGGAATACTCATTCAACGAAAGGCTTTGAGCTTGAGTTTTCTGTTTTACGGGAAAGCCAAAGTCAGAACCGTGTAAAGTTGCATAATCGTACCCTGCGTTTTTAAATCCTCTTATTTGAAGTTTCAAGTTATAATATGGATCTTCCTTTGAAGGCAGTTCATTTGATGAGTAATCACTGTATAGTGTATTATTCATAAAAAGCTCAAACAGCACCGGTCTGTCCGGCCTGTCTCCTCCAAGCACCTTAAGCATATTTTTGAAATCAGGCTGTCTTTAGATTTAGATAGGAAGTTGCTTTTTCAAAGCTCATCTGTTGTTTAGATATAATTAACCATATATACCATATGCAGGTAATTTTATAGTATGTTTTGGATAGAAGAAATGGTACCAAAACTTTTTTAAACTTATTATTTATCTTAATACCTTATAAATTGCCATAACAAGCAAAATGCAGGCATGATTAA
>CAZANH010000478.1:0-3525 GCA_964486515.1 uncultured Eubacteriales bacterium | reverse complement strand
GCTAGGGTCAGGAATCAGAAATATTAAAAAGTATTGTAAAATATATTCAGACAGCAAGCCGGTATTTATTGAAGGGGATGTATTTAAGACGATTATTGTTATTAAAGAAGTTGATAAAAATCTAGTTATGACCGATAAAATGACCGATAAAAAATCGAAAACCGAATATAAAAGGATAATAGAATTCTTGGACAAAAATGAATCTATTACAAATAAAATGACGCGAGAATTACTGGAATTAACGGATATAACTGCGAAGAGGCTATTGAAAAAGATGGTTGAGGATGGAATATTGGTTGCTATCGGCGAAAAAAAATCGAGGAAATACGTTTTAAGTAAGTGAAGAGTGTTTCAAATTTTCAAGGTATTTTTTTTGCCTTCTTTTACTTTCTCAAGGACAAGATAAATTTTATCAGCGGAATTAACCTTTCCGGATATGCAGTATAGCTTATCAGATTTAAAAATTACAGATTTCAGAAATCATACAATATGTAACACCGGTTGGTATCCCTGTCTTTCAAGACAAATGAGTTGTATTTATCATATTGATTTATTGAAATAAAAATCAGATTATTAGCACTGAAATTGAACACAATAACATTTCCTCTCATATAGATTCTGATATAGGATTTTCATACTGCATCCTTAAAGGATTTATCCTTTATCCTGGTTGTGGAGTTAGGTGATGCATCCCTGCAGAGCGCCTTATCATCACAGAGCCAGGCATCAAGGTCAAGTAATAATGTAAGAGTTCTCTGACAAAAAGTTATGTAATCTTAAACTGGTACCTGGATAACATAATCTCTATAAGTTCTTTACGCTTTTTTACGATGATTTTCAAAAGCGTTGGATTCAAGTTTCATTGAAGCCGAAGAACTTTCTACCATACACGTTAGCATAGTGGAAGAGGAGCTCCCGTAGTTTCTTGTCGTGGGATAGAGAAAATATAAGCTATGAGATATTTGGCACTATCAGAAGGGAAGACATAATCAAGGTAGCTGAATCAATGAAATAAGGGTGTACCTGTAGGTACACCCAATGGCTTTTCATTCTACATAAATGTACGATGACGTTCAATATTGGGTTTCTGATTCCAAACCATTTCTTATATAATGTACAGCCCTTGTCTGTAGTAGTTTCCATGCTGGTAGGTGTAATAATTTTCTCCCTCCACCTGACTCAGAGCATCATACTTTGTAAAAGACCAGTTTTGAATATCTACCCATTGAGAATCAACCCATTTTTGAAGATAAAGGGTCAGTCTGAATTCATCCGACATGTAAATGGCTTTTGTGGTACCTTCACAATAAAGAAAAGTATCTCCATTGTATATATAGCAATAATAATCATAAAAAAGGCTGTCAGTTCTTTCAGGTAAATTAATTTGATTATCCTTGCTACTACCGTATTTGGGATCAGAGGACTCAATTCCTTCTGTCGGTTTCATAGAATGTTTTGTATCCTCATTTGCAAGCACTAAAAGTTGAAGAGATAGAACTACTAATAAGATTAACGCAACCATCCTGATAAATCTGTTCATTTTAAAAATTCTCCTTTCGTTCATAAAATATTCCTAATAAATATAGGATACATGGAACAACTAAAACGTTGCATATTTCCCGAAAATTTTCTTAAATTTATTTTCCATAATAATGCAACGTTTTTGAGTCTTCAGGTATCTATAATAGCAAAGGGAAAAAATTTACTCCCATGATAAAACGAAGGGAGGTGAACATGCTATGATATATATAAGATCACCGGATAAATAATCATAATTTAATGAGACTTGGAACAGTTTTTTGAAGCAATTATATTTATTTTAAGTCCATTTAGGTTTATTGCTTTATCTGATTGTTTTAAGTGTTACAGCCATTATACCCTGAAGTAGTTTCTTAAATGATTGAAAGGAGAATATATTTTATGAATAAAATTAAAAAAAGTAGGATTATAATATTATCATTAGTTGTAGCTTTATGTTTAATGGTTATTACAATTAACTCTTTTGCAAAAAATATATTATCGCAAGCAAACAAATTATTTTCATTGCCAATAGGTGAGGGTGAGGGGTATATATCTTATACCGGCAATGTCCCGGAAATGGAAATATTAGGCCCAAAAAGTTTTGCTGTATCATCAAACGAAGAATTTTATGTTTTAGACACTATAGATAAGCAAATTGAAGTATATGCTAAAGATGGTACAGCTATTGAAACTATTGAGTTGCCCAAATATGGAATAGAATTTATTGACATTGAAGTTAACAAAGATTATATCTTCTTACTTGATGATTTAGGTAAGATACATTTTTATACCAAAAGTATTAAAGAGTTGTCCACCACCATTATTAACTTGGATCTAGAACGATATAATATTATTGGTTTATTTAGAGATCGAGAAAATGTATATGTACGGTGTTGGGATGGTAATGAAATCAATTTATTGACTAAAGCAAAGCAAAAGAATAATAGTCTTAATGGAAAGAGAATTAATAATTCCATTATCTTTACTGGAAATGAGCAAAGTTTTCAAGTTGATTATAGTAATGAACCTGTAGGTACGTATCCATTACAAAAGTTACCTAATGGTGATTTCTATATTCTTGAAAGTGAAGCTTTAGTTGGCGAAAATATGTACGTCGAGACTAGAGTTGGTCATTACTCTAATGGGGAAAAAATCTATACAGCTTTAGCTTTACCTGTTAATAGTAATTATTACACGAAAGTACCTTATAAATATATTTATGCAACAAAGAATAAGGTATATCAAATGACTACTACGCAAAACAGTTTGGATATATTTGAACTTATTCCCCAAATAGGTAAGGTTAGTAATATAGATAAAAATCTAATTAAGAAGTACATGATCAAATCACCTAAGTTAACAAAGGAACCTGTTCAGATTTTAACAACCACGAGATCTGATGCACTTGATAGAGCTTTTGAAATGTTTGCTTACGGGTGGACATATGATCCAAGTCAACATTTTACAACAACAACTACGTATAAGCAATCTCCAGAACAACTTGTAGGAGTATCTACAATAACAAATTTTGGAGGTATACCGTATAAATGGGGCGGTATGAACGGAAAAGATACAGATAATTTTTCCAGCTATGGCAATTTCAATGATGAATTAAATTCTAAGACGGCGGGTGATATTAAATCTCCACCACCAGGTACTCCTGAATGGGAGAAACCTTTATATGTTACATCTTCAACTGCAGGAATAGATTGTAGTGGATTTATTTCAGCTGCATACGAGTTTATATTCAAACTTGGTACAAGTACAATACCAGATTATTTTACAACTACAACGTGGGTTGCCCTACTACCTGGAGATATTGCAAATCGCGTTAATCGTCACGTTTGGATGATGAAATACCGATATGTGAATCAGTATGATGAAACATATATGTATAGTTCTTACGAATCAACTACGGATGGTTCTTATGATGGGTGTACAATATACTATTGGTACCCTGCTATGCTAACGGAATATACACCTATGACATTAGATTAGATTATT
>CAZANH010000477.1:0-2903 GCA_964486515.1 uncultured Eubacteriales bacterium | reverse complement strand
GAGAAAACGTATATTCTCAACATTGATACTCATGGAATTAATAAAGAAACCGATAAAAAGCGGTATAAAATAAACCTTGTATTTCTTTTTTGATTTTATCATAAGATACAGAATATACCCAGGCAGTATAATAAATATAAGTAAACCAAAAAGCCCCTGCTGTGAATAAAAACCCAAAAGAGTATTGTGTGGAATATTTTGTCCCGTATACCTTGGGCTGTCCTCACCTAAATACCTGTACGAATTTAAAGGGAAACTGCCCTTGCCGACACCGAATAAAATATTGTCATTTCCCATTTGAAAAGCCGCCTTCATAAGCTGGACCCTGTCAATATTATCAGTGTCGTTATTTAAGGTTCCCTGCACCCTGTTTAATATTTCTCTGGTAACCCTGCCATTTTGTATGCTATAGTCCAAATTTAAACTTAATAATATCAATATGACAGCAGGGATAACATATATAACACTTTCCTTTTTAATATTTCGTACATTCAATGCAATAAATACAATCAATGCTCCTGCAAAAGCCAACCACCCACCCCTTGACATAGTAAGAATAATTACAATAAATGAAAAAACACAAATAACAAGCATGCCATATCTTAAAATCTTATTTGATACAACTTTAAAATTTAGCAAACTAACAAAAAATATCATAATAAAATAAAAAGCACAAAGATTAGGGTCTTCAAAAGTACCATAAAACCTCATGGTTTTTATTTCAAAAACTTTTATGGGAAAATCCTTTCCAAGTAAAAAACAAACATAGGACCAAAATCCTATAAACATCACAGGAATACTGCCAAGAGATATGCATATCAAAAATATTTTATATGTTTTTTTTGTTACAAACAAAAACGCAGTAATGAAATATACAGCTACAACAATAGTTTTAACCATTTCCAGGAGCATGACGCTATTTGATACATGTAAGAAATCAGTATTAAATTTACTAAAGAACTGAGATAAAAATAAACTAAGCAACAGTACCGCAAAATAAAGTATAAATAACCATCTTTTTTTTATAAATAATTCTCTGAAATTGAACAATATTAATATACCGGTGAAAACAAGGATAAAATCTGCTATGGAAAAATTAACCTTGGTATCACCGATATTTATATACATCATAAAAGGCATGAATAAAATCAGTAGTATATTGAATATTATCTGTATTTTTTGTTTCACAAACGCCCACCTTTAATAATATAATAAACTTTCATTGTTTAATTATAAATAATAATGTACTTAAAGTAAAGAATTTATCTTTCCGAGGAACAAATTTGGCCAACTTACAATCGTCCAAATATAATCATAAACATTATTTTTATAACTGCTATCAGTTGCAGGAACCCAATTACCAATTTAATGTTCCTCGCAAGAGCGCAATCCTCCCTGTAAAGCCACTTAATCAACATATTACCACATCCTTTCCTTTAAAATAACTTTCATATGTTCCTTTTAATCAAGGTGCACCCTTCTACCCAAAAGTGCTGCAATGCAGTCCATGATCCCGTTGATATAGTAAAAACCAATATCCTCCTCCGACAATTCGCTGTATTTGCTGTCCAATTCAAAAAGCATCTCCCTCTCCTCTTCCGGCAGTAGACCTATCAGCTTCTCAAACATATCGGAATGTTCCTTTAAAAGCTTCCTGTAGCTTTTATTTGCTGAAAGTACCCGGTATAACTCCTCAACCCTCCCTTCTATTATGTCATCCAATCCATTCAATCCGTCTTCCATGCATCCGCCTCCCCACAAAAGCCTCTATCAATCAATTTTACGGGAAAATAAAAAGGATGCATTTGCAGGTTTTAAACCTTACACAATGCATCCTTTTGTTATTATTGAAATATTGTATGCTATCGTTTATAATAACATATGGTTACTGTGGAAGTCGTAAGACTTCGCGTGTATGGTGCTCAGTTCACCTGCATGAGCCTCTAAGTGTGTCACCACTTAGGGGTCACGGTAACTATATTTAATTTTCCCGTACTTCTATTATATCATTTTACCGGCAGATTGCAACATATTTTTGGTTATTATGTCGTATTTTATGAAACCTATTCAATTGCAAAAGTAAATTCCACCCCCCAGAATTTTATCTAAGCTTTGATCGCGCCTTTTACAGGCAACTTTGCTACCGCCCCATGAAGAATGATTTTCCCTTCCAGTTCCATCAGGCTTATCTTTTCCAATAGTTCCATCTTGTCTATTTTCATAAGAACACTTAAATCAACTACTGTTCTCTGACCTTTAGCTTTTAATGTTTCTATTACAGATTTTTCTATAATGTCCTTGTTATAAGACGTGCCTTTGCAGTTCGTTGCCACCGCTGCTTGTCACAGGACCTTCCCGTCGTTATCTCTGGTACTCTTTCACTAGATGCCATAACCCCTACCCCGGTTGCTTCTACAGTGCATTTAGCCATTTCTTCCTGTAGAACTTCGGCCTTCCCTATCGGGTACACATGGTCGGCGCTTAACATAACCCCTCTCCAACAGCTTCATGAGAGGAAGGTATTTCGGGGCTGCAGTATTCGTTTCCATCCTTATGGCCTCCAGTTTTGCTCGCTACTCTAACTGTCCTGACGCTGTATTCTCTATGTAACACACGCCACCGTAGCTTTTACATCCGAACACCCCGTGGTTTGTTACCTCCCCACGTCCCGGATGTGCTAGTCAACCGAACTGGCTAATTGTTGACAGGGAACTTTCACCCCTTAGAGTTTCAGCCTTGTCGGCTGTTCCACACCCGGTACCTTTGCGATTAATCTGGTCTTTTTTGTGAGTATGGTTTAAGAGCTCAATGTATTAATTTTTTAATTTCATCTTCTGATAAACCCGTTGCTTCAACAATCTTTTCAAACTCCAGTCCTAACACTATAAGCTTTTTTGCTACTT
>CAZANH010000476.1:0-4536 GCA_964486515.1 uncultured Eubacteriales bacterium | reverse complement strand
GAAGTTGTCTATCCCTATAGGCATTTGTTTTAACCCGTTTTTCAAAATAATCCCTCCATCAGTCATTAGTGCAGCGCCCCGATTGAACTGATTTTATTATATCATCTTGTGGACTTTTATAAAAGAAATATAAACTTGGATAATTCTTCCTACAATTCTTAAAAAAATTGACAATATAATATATATCATTTAAAATTCAATAGGATGGTATTTTATTTATAATAAAAGGTAGGCAAAATGCGTAAAGAAGTGATTTATAAAAAAATAATTGAATATATAAAATCAGAAGTTATCAATGGTAATCTTAGTCCTAACCAAAAAATATCAACTGAGGCTGAACTGTCTAAAATGTTCAATACCAGTAGAAATACTGTCATAAAAGCCATGGACATATTGAATAATGAGGGTTATATTTATAGAATGCAAGGAAAAGGTAGTTTTATTTCTGATAAGAAAATTAATTCTAATATGGGTAATACTAAAATAATATCATTAATACTTCCGTTTTCCAATAATGATTCAAACAGAATAGATGAAATTAATATTATACGTGGTGTGGAAAACTACCTGAAAAGCAATAATTACAACCTAATGATACACTATGGCACCGACGACCCGAAAGAAGAAGCAAGACTCATTGATAAGTGCAGAAATAGTATGATTGATGGCGTAATTGTTTATCCCACAACCATACATAACAACTTATCATTTATGTATGATATTATTCTTGATAAGTATCCTATTGTTTTTATTGATAGAAACAATAGCCATCTTTCAATTGATAGCGTCCAATCTGATAATGTAAAGGGAGGATTTATAGCCACTAATTATTTAATATCAAAAGGGTATGAAGATATATACTTTGTAAGTGATGTAGTATTTAATCTGGTTTCATCTGTAAGGGATCGGTATTTTGGCTATTGCAAAGCCTTAAAACAGTCTGGTAAGAATTTGGATAAGCATTTGTTGATAGATGGGTATGCTATGAATGATATGAAGTATAAACCTTGTAGTTATGAAGAAAATCCTTATATATTTAATGAAATTATTAATAGAATTATTGATTATAGCGGTAATAAAAAAATCGGTGTATTTACTGATAATGATCTGGCTGCATATTCAATAATAAAAGCTTGCATTGAATCAAGTTTGAAAATCGGTGAAAATATTGGGGTAATTGGCTATAATGATGCCGATATAGCTTCAAAATCCATTATTCCAATAACTACGGTTAAACAGAACTTTTTTGAAATAGGAAGAATATCTGCAAAAACACTCCTTGAAAAAATGAAGAATCCTGAAAGTGAAAGTCATAATATTTTTGTTGATGTAGAACTTATCATAAGAAATTCAACGCATAAGTGACTATTATATGCACAACTTCACTTCCGCTTTTGAATAGGCACATTATTTGCCCTGTTAAAAATTTCTACTTGACCATACAAGTAATTGTGTGTATAATATAGTTGACCATATAATTGAGGGGGCATGATATGTTAACAAAAACAGAATATAAGAAGGCTCAAACAAAGGCATTGGGTTATCTGGAACAAGCAGGCATTATAATAACAGGCCAAGAAAAACGTAGAATTGAGGTTTTAGATTTTGGCTACGGAGAACTGGAAAAAATGGGGCTTGAAATTCTGGTTTACATAAATACGCAAAAGGTTTGTGCAAAGGAATTGGTACTTTTCCCGAGACAGACCTGTGCTGAACACATCCATCCGCAGAAGAACGGTATGCCTGGCAAAGAAGAGACATTCAGATGCAGATGGGGTAAGGTCTATCTTTATGTTTGTGGTGAAAAAACTCAAAATCCTGGTGCCATCCGGCCAAAAGGATATGAAGAATATCTGACTTGTGATCATGAAATTGAACTGAATCCTGGAGAACAATATACTCTTGAACCAAATACATGGCACTGGTTTCAAGCTGGAGATTCCGGTGCGATAGTTTCGGAATTTTCAACTACCAACACTGATGAATTTGATGAGTTTACAGATATAAGAATAAGCAGGTTTACCAGGATTTCAGATGGTAATAAGAAAATAGAAAATATTAGTTATGGAGAAATTCAAGAATGAAAAACAAATGTTTGATTTTTGGTGCGGGCTCCATAGGAAAGTCTGTCGCAGGTTATGTTTTTAACAGACTTGGTTGTGATATAGCTTTTGTAGACGTAAGCTGTCCTATTATTGATGATATAAATAAAAGAAAGTTTTACAGGATATTACAATCTGAAAGTGAAGTTGGTACTATACAAATTGATAATGTTAAAGCTGTTAACTTAAAGGACAGGGAAGCAATTGACGGTCTTATATGTGATGTTGATTATATATGTACGGCTGTAGGGATGAAGGGTATTAACCAGGTTTTAAAGGTTTTATCTGATGGAATACATAAAAGATACTCCTCGGGCAATTTATATCCTTTGTATATAATATTATGCGAAAATAACCTTAATATTTGTTCATATGCTATGGATGAATTGAAAAAGCATTTAAAACCTGAAGAACTTAATCAAGTACATCTGATAGATACTTCAATTGAAAGGATAACAAAGCAGAAAACTAATAATGAATCAGAATATGATGTTATTGGGGAAAAATTTTATCCCATAATAATAAGCAAGGATAAAGCAAATAACAGTCAAATATTTATTAAAAATCCGGAACTGTTTATGCCGGTTAATAACCTTAAAGCCTACTATTACAGGAAGCTATATACAAACAATCTGGGGCATGCAGTTCTTGGTTACATTGGGTATTCCAGGGGTTATAAAAACATAATCCAATGCATTGAAGATATTGAAATAAACAGTATTTTAAGACATGCACTTAAAGAAGCCGGAACTATGCTTATTATAAAGTTCGGTTTTACAAACAAAGAAATGGATAAACATCTGGAAGAACTCATAATACGATATTCAAATAAAGGCTTGAGCGATTCGGTTGAGCGTGTTGTCCGTGAACCGATAAGGAAATTGTCACGTTATGAGAGATTAATAGGACCTGCAAATTTATGTCTTGAAAATGATATATATCCGGAAGCTATAATAAAAACTATTTATTATGCTATTAATCACAAAAATACTGATGATGAGCAGTCAGTTACATTATTCAGCATGCTGGCTGATAGAGGTATAGATTACCTGTTGAAAGAAATTTGCGGATTGGACCACAATGAGAAATTATATGGCGAATTAGTAAAACTTCATAATAGCTGTATAGAACAAATTTAATGTTTAGTACAATAATAAGATTTTATTATTGTAAGTTTAAATAAATACTAAAAAATGGGGGTATGAGTTATGGCATTAAGGATTTTCCTTGATACTGCTAATGTAGGTGAAATAAGAGATGCTGTCAGTACGGGTATAGTTGCCGGTATTGCAACAAATCCAAACAAAATGGCTAAGGCTGGAATGAGGTATGAAACGGTAGTTGAAGAGATTACATCGTTCTTCAACGGGCCAATAGCAGTTGAAGCAATATCTACAAAAGCTGAAGATATTATTGAAGAAGCACAGAAATTGTCAAAACTGGGGCCTAATATGGCTGTTAAAATTCCTGCCAATAAAGAAGGGATAAAGGCGGTAAGTAAGCTTGTGCCATTGGGTGTAAAAACCAATTCCACTCTTATATTCAGTCCTGCCCAGGCTTTAGCGGCAGGCCTTGCGGGTTCGCCGTTTATAAGTCCGTTTATAGGCAGAGCTACCGATTGTGGGTATGATGGGATAAAACTTTTCAAGGAAATCAGGGCAATATATGATTTCTACGAAATTAAGACTGTTGTAATAGCTGCAAGTATAAAAAATATCAGGCAGGCAATAGATGCAATAATTGCCGGTGCAGATTCTCTTGCACTTACATATGAGGTTTTTGAACAGTTATTTAATCATCCGTTCACGCAGATCGGGATCGAAAAGTTTACTGAGGATTACAATACAATATACGGTACTGAAAAAACTTAAATGATATAGTAATACAAAAAATATGTGGAGTGAAAAGATATGAAAACAACGGCGGTAAGGCTGTACGGAAAAGATGATTTACGGCTTGAAGAGTTTGATCTGCCTGAAATAAAAGATGATGAAATACTTGCCAAGGTAGTTTCAGACAGTGTATGCATGTCGACTTACAAGGCTACAATTCTTGGAAAGGAACACAAAAGGGTTCCTCATGATATTGACATCAATCCGATAATAATAGGTCATGAATTTGCAGGTACTATTATTAAGCCAGGGAAAAAATGGGAAAACAGATTCAAGGCCGGCGATAAATTTGCAATACAACCGGCTTTAAAATTCAAAGGAAGTCCTTATGCTCCCGGGTATTCATACAAATATTTCGGAGGTGCTGCAACATACATTATTATACCGAATGAAGTTATGGAGCTTGGGTGTTTACTAAGTTGTAAATCAAACGCATATTTTTATGGCTCTCTTGCAGAACCCATGTCATGTATAATAGGAACTTTTCATGCAAATTATCATACGAGATCGGGAAGCTATGAACATAATATGGGAGTTGTTGA
>CAZANH010000475.1:0-1861 GCA_964486515.1 uncultured Eubacteriales bacterium | reverse complement strand
TATGGCGAGTGGGCAATATCGAAAACACCTGAAGATGAATACTATGAATGTGCAAAAAACTTTAACCCTGAAAACTTTGATGCAGATGAATGGGTGGAGACAGCCAAAAATGCGGGGATGAATTATCTGGTTATTACTGCTAAACATGTAGATGGTTACTGCCTCTTCAAATCGGAGGTTGATGATTACAATGTAGTAACAGGGTCAGTATTTAAGCGGGATATTATAGCTGAACTTTCGGAAGCATGCAAAAGGCATGGATTGCGCTTGGGTATCTATTACAGCCAGTGTATCGACTACGCTTACGATGGAGCATCGCGATTGAGACAAAAAACTGACTTGCAGAAGTTTGACGATTATATCCACAAAAAGGTTTTAACCCAACTCACTGAACTATTATCCAATTATGGCCCAATAGCAACCTTGTGGTTTGACAATCCTTTTGATATTACCTTCGAGCAGGCAGAAGAAATCTACGGGCTTATTAAGAAGCTTCAGCCTGATTGCCTGGTAAATGCAAGACTGGGGCATGGTTTTCATGATTATCTGTCTGCAGGGGATAACAAGTCTGTTTCATTTGCGGATGAAATCTATTGGGAAATGCCGGCAACCATGAATGATACTTGGGGATTTAAAAAAGATGATACAAAATGGAAAACAAAAGAAGAGCTTTTGTACCTTCTGATTGACTGTTCGGCAAGAAACGGCAATTACCTTTTGAATGTGGGTCCGGATGGCAGGGGCTGCATTCCACAGGCGAGCAAGGAGAGGCTTAAGTATATATCCGGATGGATTGAAAAAAATAAGGAAGCTGTTTACAGTACCCGAAAAACACCGTTTAACACCGATATGAAGAACCTGAGGACTACCTTGAAGGATAACAGGCTATATATTATCCCCTTGTATAAGGACAGTACTTTTACGCTTTATGGGCTGAGAAACAATGTGGTTTCGTTTAAACTCCTTGAGGATCCTGATATTACAATTGACTGGAAGCAGGAAATAGATACCGAAAACAATCTATACAAACTTTCCTTTAATAACAGTAAAGCTCCTGTCGGGAGTGTATACCCTGTATATGTGGCAGAATTTGAAGGAGAGATCAGCACAGATAAAACCCAATTGCAAGAAACCGACGGCAGCATAACACTGCCCTGCACCCTTTCACAGCTGCATAAGGGTGAAAACTCAAATATGACCCTTGGCAAAGACGGTGTAATCTATGGTTGGGACAGCTTTGAGGATTATCTCACCTGGGAGGTTACGGTCAATGAACCGGGAGAATATATTGTTAAAATGATAGTAAGCTCACCAAATCACATTGATGTAAGCACTGAGCCCCCGCTGTCAGGTTTTGAAATGAGGTTTTCTATTTGTGATCAGGTTGTACAAAACATATACACAAATAAAGAAAAGCTTTATGATATACGCTCAAAGTATTTCCCTGAATATGCAAAAGTTCTGGGCGCGATAAAGATAGGAACGCCTGGGAAATACCAAGTCAAATTTTCATACACAGGTAAAAAAGAAGAAGTCAATGAAGAATTTAAGGGCGAAGTGATCCAGAGCATGTATGTATCTGATGTCGGCAAAAAAGGAATAACCGTTAAAAGAATAGAGCTTTTGCCTTGCAATTGATAAAGTATAAGTTAATAAATACAAAATGCCCAACCATATCAGAAATAACCGCATCCATAGTGATTTTACAGTGCAGAATCCAAAGGTTTTAGAAACAGGCTAAAGCAAGGAACTCCTGTACGATGGTATCTGGGACCGGTCTACAACCGTTCAAAAGGTTGGGGTACGTATTACTGGGGGAACTCGAACCGCAATCCTTTTACACGCGATCCCCGGCAGGCGC
>CAZANH010000474.1:0-3300 GCA_964486515.1 uncultured Eubacteriales bacterium | reverse complement strand
TTGAATACAAAGGGTTTGACAGGCCGCCGACGACACATTACGGTACGCCTGAAATTAACGATGAGCTGAAGAAGTATTTCGGCATTTCAACGATGGAAGACCTCCAATTGAAAGTTGGAGACGATCTCAGACATATCGGGCCCAGATACGCAGGGCCGGAATTAAAAAAGTTTGAGGATGGCAGCTGGGAAGGTTTATGGGGGGAGAGGTATAATTTCGTATCCTTTGGGGACGGAACCTATCCTGAAGCCGTATATCTTCCGTTCAAGGATGTAACAAAAGCAGAGGACCTTAAAAACTTCCGTTTTCCAACCCCCGACTGGTTTGATTATTCCAATATTAAAGAGGATTGTTTGAAATATAAGGAGTATGCTGTTTGTGTCGGAGACGCAGGTACACCGGATTTCATGAATGGCATTGCCCGCTGCCGCGGTGTGGAGCAGGTGCTTTTGGATATTGCACTTGAGGACCCTGTATACCTTGCTTTAATGGAACAACGGCAGGAATTCCAGTATGAAATGATGAGAAGGACACTGGAAGCTGGAGAAGGCTTAATTGACGTTCTTTGCCTTGGAGAGGACTATGGTACCCAAAACGGACTTATGATAAGCCCCGCAACTTTTGAAAAGCTTTTTGCTCCCAAGATGAAACAGTTCTTTGACCTGGCCCACAAGTATGGGGCAAAATCCATGATGCACTGCTGCGGCAGCTGTAGAGAACTCATCCCCAGATTTATAGAACTGGGGCTGGATATTCTTGAAGTTGTGCAGGTTGATACTGCGAAAATGGATATTCAGGAACTGCATGAGGAGTTCTATGGTAAAATATGTTTCTGCGGAAGTGTCAGTGTCCAGGATACATTACCCCATGGTACAGTCGAAGATGTCGTGCGTGAGGTTGAGCTCAGAAAGAAATTGTTTTCTAAGGGCGGAATGATAATCGCGGCTACGCATGATATCCAGGTTGGAACCCCGATAGAGAATATTCTTGCAATGTACAGGACAATCGGAAGCCTGTCAGAGTAGAAAACATTCATTGTGACGTTACTATTCACTACTATTCACAGCCCCCTCTTAGCTTGAAGAATATTTTCCTGAAATGAACGCTACATGTCAAATCAAACTCGTTGAATGCTTCAATTAATATAACTGGAAAGCATTCATCGTTACCATTCATCTCAAATATTTAAAATTTATTAAAAAAATTGTTGACAAATTATTCATTATGAATATAATTTAATTATTAGCACTCATTAATAAAGAGTGCTAATAATTAAAACTGGTTAGAGTTATTTTAAATTAAAATATTATAAGGAGATGATGGTATTATGAAAATCAAACCTTTGGGAAGCAGGGTTGTACTTAAGGAAGTTGAAGCGGAAGAGAAAACACAGAGTGGTATAGTTCTTCCATCTGCAGCAAAGGAAAAATCAAATATGGCTGAGGTTTTTGAAGTTGGCCCGGGAGAAACCGATAAGGATGGCAATGAAGTAAAAATGGAGGTTAAAAAGGGCGACAGGGTTCTCTTCAGCAAATATTCAGGGACAGAAGTAAAAATTGACAATGAGGAATACCTTATTATCAAGCAGGATGATATCCTCGCAATAGTAGAATAGGATGAAGGAGGAAAAAATATGTCGGCAAAAATGATTTCATTTGATGAAGAGGCAAGAAAATCGATGCAAAGAGGTGTTGACAAGCTTGCCAATACCGTAAAGGTAACACTGGGACCAAAAGGAAGGAATGTTGTCCTTGATAAGAAGTACGGTTCACCCAACATAACAAACGACGGTGTAACGATAGCAAAGGAGATAGAACTCGAAGACGCATATGAGAACATGGGCGCGCAGCTTGTAAAGGAGGTAGCAAGCAAGACAAATGATGTCGCGGGGGATGGTACCACGACCGCTACACTGCTTGCCCAGGCAATTGTAAGGGAAGGACTTAAAAATATTACCTCAGGCGCAAACCCAATGATACTCAAAAAAGGCATACAAAAGGCTGTAGATAACGTAGTGGAAACGATTAAGAACGACAGCCAGAAAATAAAGGGAAAGGAAGACATGGCATTTGTTGCTGCCATATCCTCAAGCGATGATGAAATAGGACAGCTGATTGCGGATGCAATGGAAAAGGTGACAAGTGACGGTGTAATAACCATTGAAGAGTCAAAAACATCGGAAACCTATATTGAACTTGTTGAAGGGATGCAGTTTGACAGAGGGTATATTTCTCCCTATATGGTGACAGACAATGATAAGATGGAGGCAATTCTTGAGGATCCATATATACTTATTACCGATAAGAAACTCAGTAATGCCCAGGAGCTTTTGCCCGCGCTTGAGCTTGTAGTAAAAAATGGCGGAAAGCTTCTCATAATAGCTGAAGACATAGAGGGTGAAGCTCTTGCAACAATTGTAGTGAACAAACTCAGAGGCACATTGAACTGTGTTGCTGTAAAGGCTCCTGGTTTTGGTGACCGCAGGAAGGAAATGCTAAGAGATATTGCAATACTGACAGGCGGGCAGGTAATATCCGAAGAAACAGGTATGGACTTAAAGGATGTCAAACTGAACTGGTTTGGAAAAGCGGCATCCATAAAGGCTGAAAAGGAAAATACCATTATTGTAAATGGAGCGGGGGATCAAAAAGCTATAAAAGGAAGGATTGATTCCATAAGGAAGCAGATAGAGGAGACAACTTCGGATTATGACAGGGAAAAGCTTGAAGAAAGGCTTGCAAAGCTCTCAGGCGGTGTAGGTATTATAAAAGTAGGTGCAGCAACTGAAACTGAGATGAAAGAAAAGAAAATGAGAGTCGAGGATGCATTAAATGCAACAAGGGCTGCTGTTGAAGAGGGTATCGTACCTGGCGGCGGCAGTATATTTATAAATGCCATACCGGAGCTTTCAAAGCTGGTTGATAAATTGAACGGTGATGAAAAAACAGGTGCTTTGATAATTATGCGTTCACTTGAGGAGCCATTGAGACAGATTGCTGCAAATGCAGGAGTAGATGGGTCCATTGTTGTGGACAAGGTCAAGGGAAGTTCAAAGGGTACAGGTTTTGACGCTGTAAAGGAAGAATATGTCGATATGATAAAAGCCGGAATAGTGGACCCTGCAAAAGTTACCAGGACCGCTCTCCAAAATGCGGCATCAATTGCGGCAATGATACTCACGACTGAAAGCACTGTCGCAGATAAACCTGAAAAGAAAGAATCACCTGCTAATCCTAATCCTGATATGGATTATTAAGAGTATGACAAGGGGACGGGGTTGTTGACAACCGAAGGTTGTCA
>CAZANH010000473.1:0-12317 GCA_964486515.1 uncultured Eubacteriales bacterium | reverse complement strand
CAATTTTGAGGTAGAATTTCCACTCTTATGGTCCCAACCGGAATGTCATCCATAAAAGCGATAAAGACCTCATTCGCGAGTATGTCGTGTTCAATATCGGAAATTGATTCTTCAAGGGCTTCAATCGTACCGGTAACCCCGGTTTTCTCAATATATTTTTTAAAAGACCTGTGCAGTATCAATTTAATTGCCGTTGCGTCCTGCAGACCGGCTTTTCTTATTATAAATGAAAAATTCATATTCGCTACCCCATAAGCATAACCATAATGGCTTTTTGTATATGCATCCTGTTTTCAGCTTCTTCAAGCACAAAAGAATTCGGCCCGTCGATTACGTCTTCTGTTACTTCATATCCCCTATAGGCTGGAAGGCAATGTAAAAACATTGCGTGTTCATTTGCTTTTGAAAATAGTTCTGCATTGACCTGATATTTCCTAAAAATGTCAATGCGTTTCTGCTTTTCATCTTCCTGTCCCATACTTACCCATGTATCGGTATACACAACATCAGCATTATGGATGGCCTCTTCAGGATTATTTGTAAGTATTATTTTTGAACCGGAGCTTTGTGCATCCTGTTTTGCTATTTCAATAATATTTTTATTACATCCATATCCTTGAGGAGTTGCTACGGAAATATTCATACCTAATTTTGAGCAGGCTTGAAGTAAAGAATTGGCAACATTATTACCGTCTCCTATATATGCAAGTTTTAATCCCTTAAGTGAGTGCCTGTTTTCATATACGGTAAAAAGGTCGGTCAGTGCCTGGCAGGGATGTGCGAGATCAGTAAGGCCGTTTATCACAGGGATTGAGCTGTGCTTTGCCAGTTCTTCCACATCACTGTGGTTGTATGTGCGTATCATAATTGCGTTAAGATATCTTGAAAGCACTCTGGCAGTGTCTGAAATAGTCTCACCACGTCCCAGCTGTATATCTGACAGATTTAAAAACAAAGGATAACCACCAAGCTGGTAAATGCCAACTTCAAATGAAACACGTGTCCTTGTTGATGATTTACTAAATATCATACCAAGAGTCTTCCCTGACAAGAGATGATGCTGCAGGCCTTCTTTAAGCTGCCTTTTGAGCGTTTGCGCCAGTTTGAAAATTTGTTTTATTTCATCGGATGTAACATCGTGTATACTAATCAAATGTTTCAAAATAAACCAACTCCATTCTTTTAATAATTATTAAAATTGCATATGAATGTTTTCCTGTTAATGTTTGCCGTCTGTTTAAAGATTATTCATCTGTCAAACTTGAAAAAACATTTTCGAGTACGTTTAGGAAAGCATCAATGTCTTTTTCATTTACAATCAGGGGAGGCAGTATTCTTAATATGTCTTCACCTACATTTCCTATAAGGTATTTGTTTTTAAAGCACCCCTTTACAACCTCCTTTGCTTTTTTGTTTGAAAGCTGTATACCTATCATTAGGCCACGGCCCCTTATTTCAGATATAAAAGGATATTTTAGCTCAATATCTGAAAGTTTTTTCATAAAGTATTCACCCATTTTTCTTGAATTTTCAACAAGATTATCATTGAGCAATACATCCATAACAGCCAATGCTGCAGAACACGCAAGGGGATTGCCGCCAAAAGTTGAGCCGTGGTCGCCTGGTTCAAAGGCCTGTGCCACTTTATCTTTTGCACAAAGGGCACCTATGGGGAAACCTCCTCCCAGAGCCTTTGCAAGTGTAAAAATATCGGGTTCTACACCGAAGTGTTCATAACCAAGCAGTTTCCCAGTTCGCCCAAGACCGCATTGAACCTCATCAAATATCAGGAGTATTCCCTTAGAATCACACAGCCTACGGACTTTCTGTATATAATCGGTATTAACGGGATTTACACCGCTTTCTCCCTGAATGGGTTCTATCATTACAGCACAAGTAGAAGAATCAGATGCTTTGTCAAGAGCTTCAATATCATTTATAGGTACCTGGACAAATCTGGGTGTCAGGGGATGGTAGGATTTATGGTATTTTTCCTGTCCTGTAGCTGCTATTGTTGCGAGCGTCCGCCCATGAAATGAATTCTGAAGAGTTATTATTTCAAACCTTTCACCTGCTCCGGATTTTTTAAAATAAATACGGGCAAGTTTAATGGCACCTTCATTTGCTTCTGCCCCGCTGTTAGCAAAAAACACCTTATCTGCGCAGGAGTTTTCAACAATCAGCTTTGCCAATTTGGCCTGTGTTTCTATGTAATATAGGCTTGAGCAGTGAATCAGCTTTTCCGCCTGTGATTTTATTGCCGATATGAGTTTCGGATGGGAATGCCCAAGGGCGCTTACGGCAATTCCGGCGAAAAAATCGTAAAACTTATTACCATCCGTATCCCATAGATTTATACCTTTCCCATGGGTGAAGGATACGGGAAACCTGTCACCGAATGTATTCATATAGTATTTCTTATCAATTTCTATTATTTTTTCAAGCTTCATTTTATAATTCCTCCGTTTGGCCGTCATTCATTATCATAGTACCTATTCCTTTGTTTGTAAAGATCTCAAGAAGAATACAGTGAGGTATTCTGCCGTCTATTATATGTGCCCTTTTTACTCCTTTGGCAAGAGCGTCAAGACAACCTAGGACCTTTGGTATCATACCGCCGTTTATGGCTTTTGTATTTATGAGATCATGTACCTCATGTGAAGTGAGAGATGGAAAGATATTGTTACTTCCAATGGAGGTTTTTACTCCTTCGACATCAGTGAGGAGTATGAGTTTTTCAGCATTCAATGCAGCGGCGATTTCTCCTGCTACAGTATCAGCATTTATATTGTAGCTTTCACCGCTGTTGCCTATACCAATCGGAGCCACAACCGGTATGTATTCGTCCCTTGCCAGGGTATTAATAACCTTCGAATCTATCCGGGTTATTTTTCCTACAAAGCCAAGGTCCTCTTCAACACCATTTTCATTAAATTTATATTTTTCACACTCTATGAGATTACCGTCGATTCCACTTATGCCTATTGCTTTACCACCTTTTTGATTAAGCAGGGAAACAATTTCCTTATTGGTTTTTCCTATAAGTACTGTCTGGACTACTTCCATAGTATCCGAGTCTGTAATACGGAGGCCGTTTTTGAATTTGCTCTTTATTTTAAGTTTTTCAAGTGCTTCTGTTATATCAGGTCCGCCCCCGTGTATGATAACCGGGTTCAAACCTACATATTTTAACACTGTAATATCCTCCATGACGGAGTTTTTAAGTTCGCTGCTAATCATTGCGTTGCCGCCGTATTTTATAACAACGGTTTTGCCGTTAAGTTTTTGTATATACGGAAGTGCTTCTATTAATATTTCCGCTTTTTTAATAAGTTTTTCCATCAGTACAGCCTCCTTTTTTCTTTTTTTCGAGGAACCCACCTTTCTTTTACTTGTGTAAAATCATTATAACTGACTACCAGGGAGTTTGACCTGATTTTTTAATGAATTCAAAGGTACAGCCCGGGAGTTTTCAAACCGGTATTTTCCCCAATGCCTAACATTATGTTCAAAACCTGGACTGCTTGGCCTGCCGCACCTTTTACAAGATTATCAACGGCTGACAGCACAATTACCCTGTTAAGCCGTTCGTCCACAACAAGTCCTATATCCAAGTAATTTGACCCGTTTACATTTATGGTTTCGGGGAGCTTCCCTTCATCAAGTACCCTTACAAAGAATTCATTACCATAGTGCCCCCTGTATAAAGTAATTAAATCCTGTGCGGAGAAAGATTTTTTAAGGTCTGCGTACATTGTGCAAAGCATGCCACGTTTTGCAGGTATTATATGTGGGGTGAAGGATACTTTGATTTCCTTGCCTGCAAGAAGACCGAGTTCCTGTTCTATTTCCGAGGTGTGCCTGTGTGTTGATACTTTGTACGCCTTGAAATTTTCAGCTGATTCGCAATATTGATACGGAAGTTCAGTTTTCCTTCCTGCCCCGGATACACCGGAAACCGCATCAATAATTAATCTGTCGGGGTCTATAATATTGTTCGTTATAAGAGGAGCGAGGCCTAGAATTGAACAGGTTGGATAACACCCCGGGTTTGCAACAAGTGAGGCATCCTTTATTTTACTGCGATATAATTCAGGAAGCCCGTAGACAGCTGATTTAATAAGGTCTGGTGCCTGATGCTTTATTTTATACGATTTTTCGTATACGTCTACATTCCTATATCTGAAATCCCCACTGTGATCAACAACCCTTGCTCCTCTTTTTAAAAGTTCCGGAATTACCTTGCTTGATACTGAATGAGGGAGTGCGGTTATAAAAAGGTCGGTATCTTTTGTAATTACATCCATATCAAGTTTTGTACATACCATATCAAAAACCCCATTAAGATTTGGATATACATCGGATATTTTTTTACCTGCAAAACTCCGTGATACGACATGTGTTATGTTAAATACGGGATGTGAACTCAATAACCTGACCAGTTCTATTCCAACGTATCCTGTTGCTCCAATTATACCTATGTTTATCAATAATAAGTCCCTCCTGTTTACAATTTATTATTAATAATTATACATTATAATGCATAAAAATGCAATACTGATTTTAAAATATGTCTTTATGCAAAGTTACTAAATAGTAAAAATTAATTTTGTTAAAAAATGTACTGGTTAGTACATTGTTTCAAGTGATATATTTATAGTTGCATATACATGCCGTATAAAATAGGAGGGGAAAGAATGGCAAGTGTAAGTTTGAAAAATATTTTTAAAAAATTTGAAGGCGGTGTTACAGCAGTAAGTGATTTCAACATTGATATCGAAGATAAGGAATTTATAATTCTTGTAGGGCCGTCTGGCTGTGGAAAGACTACAACATTAAGAATGGTAGCGGGACTTGAAGAAGCTACTGAAGGTGAGATTTACATTGGCGAAAAACTGGTTAATGATGTTCAACCCAAAGACAGAGATATTGCAATGGTTTTTCAGAACTATGCGTTGTACCCCCATATGACTGTTTATGATAATATGGCATTTGGTTTAAAGCTTCGTAAAACGCCAAAGGCAGATATTAAAAGAAGGGTACATGAGGCAGCTAAAGTACTTGACATAGAGCATCTGCTTGACAGGAAGCCAAAGGCATTGTCAGGAGGACAGAGGCAGAGGGTTGCTCTTGGACGAGCAATTGTCCGCGAGCCGCAGGTGTTTTTGATGGATGAGCCACTATCGAATCTTGATGCCAAGCTGAGAGTTCAGATGAGACTTGAAATAAGCAAACTTCATCAAAAACTGCAAACAACAATAGTTTACGTTACACATGACCAGACGGAAGCTATGACAATGGGTACGAGAATAGTTGTTATGAAGGATGGATTTATTCAGCAAGTTGACAATCCTACGACACTATACAACAAACCGAATAATCTTTTTGTTGCCGGATTTATTGGAAGCCCTCAGATGAATTTCATAAATGTAAATGTAGAAAAAAGAGGAAGCGATATATATCTGGTGTTTAATGAAAATGAAATCAAGCTTCCGGATTGGAAAGCAAAAATTCTTGAAAACTCTGATTATATCGGTGGAGAATTAATAGCAGGGATAAGGCCTGAGGATATGCATGATGAGCCGGCTTATCTTGAGTCACTTAAAGATTCGGTAATTGAAACAAAGATTGAAGTTATTGAAATGCTGGGAGCGGAGACACTTCTTTATATGTACTGCGGTGATATCAATATGACAGCGAGGGTAAATCCAAGGACAACAGCAAAAGCGGATGATGTAATAAAAATTGCAATAGATACAAACAAGATACATCTTTTCGATAAGGATTCAGAGAGGACCATTACAAATTAGGCAGAATGTATTCCAAAAAGAGGAAGATATTTAATCTTCCTCTTTTTGTGTTTTTGTGTTAAAATAAATTTTGGGATAAAATTAAGAATTGACGGGATATGTTAATATGAAGTTATTTCAAAATTTAGTACAGCAGATAGAAGGAGTAATTGATACACGCTTTGGTATAATAGACCAAAATGGCCTTATACTTGCATGTTCAAACGAAGACAGCGTAGGTAAAACCGTTCCTTTGTTGAAATCTCCGGAAGACTACAGGGAAAATGTTTTTACTGTCGATGGTATAACTTATCAAAAGGTTTTTATAAAAAACAAGGTTGAGTTTTTGACATTTATTGATTCTGCTGATGAATATGGGAAAAAGTTACTTTCACTTATATCATTAAATGTTGCAAATATAAGAAATTATCATGAAGAGAAATTTGACAGGGCAAATTTTATAAAAAATATATTGCTTGATAATATTCTCCCGGGAGATATACCGCTTCGTGCCAAGGAATTAAAGCTTAATTATATTTCGGAAAGATTAATATTTCTTATAAAAACAGGAAAAGCCAGAGACGTATATTCTCATGAAATTATACAAAGCCTCTTTCCAAATAAGGCCAAGGATTTTATTATTTTTCTTGATGATGAAAGTACTGTTCTGGTAAAAGAACTTAAGAAAAATCAGAATAAAGAGTATATAGAAAAAACAGCAAAAATAATTCTTGATACATTGAATACCGAGTCAATGGTCGAGGCTCATATAGGAATAGGTACCATAGCGGAAAACATTAAGGATATTGCACGTTCGTATAAGGAAGCACAAACCGCAATTCTGGTAGGGAGTATTTTCGAAGACAGCAAGTTTATAGTAAGTTATGACAACCTTGGTCTGGGCAGGCTTATTTATCAGCTTCCAACCACACTTTGCAAGCTTTTTCTTAACGAAGTTTTTGAAAAAGGCTCTTTTGAATTGCTTGACAGTGAAACCATACTTACCATACAGAAATTTTTTGAAAACAACTTGAATATAAGTGAAACGTCAAGACAATTGTATGTACACAGGAATACACTCGTATACAGGCTTGACAAAATAGAGAAGATTACAGGGCTTGATCTTAGAAAATTTGATGATGCGATAATTTTTAAAGTATCCATGCTTGTAAAAAAATATCTTGACAAAGGGCAAAAATTATTGTAGAACGAAGAAGGAGCATATAAAAGTGGTTGAGTTTAAAAATATTATAAAAAAATATCCTAATGGCACGCTTGCATTGCAGAATGTTAGTTTCAAGATAAGAAAAGGAGAATTTGTATTTATTATCGGGCCAAGCGGATCAGGGAAGACTACTTTAATTAAACTGTTATTGAAAGAGGAAGAGCCAAGCCAGGGAGAAGTAGTTATAAATGGGTTTGAACTCTCTGAACTTGAAAGGGATGAAATACCCTATTTAAGAAGGAATCTTGGTATTGTGTTTCAGGATTTCAGGCTTCTTCCAAATAAAACAGCTTATGATAATGTTGCATTTGCGATGCAGATTACAGAGGCACTGCCTAGGGAAATAAGAAGGCAGGTACCAATGGCGCTTGCGCTTGTTGGTTTGAGCAGAAAGGCAGATGCATATCCTGGTGAGATGTCAGGAGGAGAGCAGCAGAGGGTTTCACTTGCAAGAGCACTTGTAAACAGTCCTGCAATTCTTATTGCGGACGAGCCTACCGGTAACCTTGATCCTGAGACATCACTTGAGATAATGAGTCTGCTTGATGAAATTAACCGGAGAGGAACCACTTTGATTGTAGCTACTCATGAAAAAGCAATAGTTGATTCTATGAAAAAAAGGGTAATAACAATAGACAGGGGATTAATTGTAAGAGATCGGCAGAAAGGATTGTATAATGATGAAGATAAGAACTTTCAGGTACATAATTAAAGAGGGAATATCCAATTCATATAAAAACAAGCTGATGACAATTGCTTCTATTGGAATTGCTACTGCTTCCATAATACTGTTTGGAATATTTCTTATAATTATCATGAATCTGAATTACAATACAAAAGCACTGAAAGAGCAGCCTGATATGCAGGCATTTTGTGAATATGAACTTGATGATACACAGATTTCAAATATTGAGAAACAGATAAAAAGCAATGAGAAAATTGAAAATTATGAAATAGTAACAAAAGAGATGGCATTTGAAGAGTTTAAACAGAGGCTTGGAGAAGATTCTGACGTACTTGATGGTTTTGATGAAACACTTCTCCCTGTTTCTTTTGTTGTAGAAATTAAAAATCCTGAAACGAGCATGGAGGTTGTAGAAGAACTTGAAAAGATAATTGGGATAAGAAAAGTTGATTATTCCAGGGAAATAATTAATTTCATAACGAAATTTTCATACTGGATGAATATAATAAGCATACTGTTGATTTCCATATTATTAATAGTTTCGGTGTTTATAATTTCCAATACAATAAAACTTACGGTATTTGCAAGAAGGAAGGAAATAAGTATAATGAAATATGTAGGTGCAACAGATTGGTTTATACGCTGGCCTTTTATTGTAGAAGGTGTTATAATAGGAATTATAGCAGCGGTCGTTGCATTTATTGCAACTGCATATGTATATAACAGTATTGAAAACAGGTTTAACAAAGATTTATTTGCGGTTGGGTTTATTAGATTAATTAGTATAAGGGAAATTGGAATTAGTATGGTTATGTATTTTTTAATGCTTGGAGGAATTGTCGGTGCAGTTGGAAGTTTTGTTTCAATGCGCAAGTACCTCAGGGTATAAAAAATATTTATAAAATTTGAAACGGGAGGTTGCAGCAGGTGAAAAAGCTGATTTGCACAATAATAAGTATTATATTTGCTTTGGTTTTTATTTTACCTGTATTTGCTAGTAATCTGGAAAACGCTTATTCAAGAAAAATAAGTATTGACAGCCAGCTGAATGATGTATATAAGGATAGAAAAGAGATAAAATCCGAAAAAAGCCAGCTTGAAAAGGAAAAAGAAGAATTATTAAAGTCTGCCGAAAAAGAAAATGAGATGTATAAGGAAATTCTTGATAAAATCAATTCGATTGAAGGAGAAATAAGTGTTATTGACAAGACACTGAAAGAATCAATTGAGAATTACCTTGCTCAGAAACAACTTCTTAAGATAAGGCTGAGAGTTATGTACGAAAGATTGAATACCTCTTTCATTGAAATCCTTTTTGAATCAAAAAGCATAACGGACATTTTTGAAACCCTTGAACTTATGGCAACCATATCAAAACGTGACAAGCAGCTTGTGAATGAATTGGAAACTGCCAAAAAAGATATTGAGTATAAGAAGGAAATGAGGGTAGAGGAAAAATCTGAGAAAATAAATATTAAGACAGAAAAGGAAGAACGCATTGAGGAATTGAGTACGTCAAGGACAGCTTTGGATGAACAGATAAGAAAAAGTGAAGAAGAACTTAGCAGGTTGGAAAAAAGAGAAGATGAACTGTTAAGATTATCCAGCAGTATGGTGGATTATATAAAGCAGCTACAGAAAACAAGTGGTTATGTAGGAGGTGCAATGACATGGCCTGCTCCGGATTCTAGGGAAGTAGTATCTCCTTTTGGAATGAGAATACATCCGATTTACAGAAAATTAAAGATGCATACGGGGGTTGATATAAATGCAAGATACGGTACCTCTATTGTAGCTGCAAATAAAGGTACAGTCATACTTTCGGGATATTCCGGAGGTTACGGATACAGGATTGTAGTTGACCATGGAGGAGGAATTTCAACATTGTATGCTCATTGCAGCAGGCTGTTTGTAAGAGTAGGCGATGGTGTTAAAAGTGGTCAGACTATAGGAAAGATAGGAAGTACCGGGCTGTCGACGGGCCCGCACCTGCATTTTGAGGTCAGAAAGAATGGTGTACCGAAAGACCCGCTTGAATGGATAACACCTTGAATAATGAAATTAAGATCTGAAACAGATATTATATACTCCGCACAAAATAAATTAACCGGCTGCGGAGTATATTTATATAATAGATAAGATAAAACTGCATAGAATTAATAATACATTAAATTATAAAAGTAAGCAAATAAAAATGGAGGTTATAAATTGTACAATAATAAAAGAATTATATTAGGGGCAATAACAATTGTATTAATTACCGCGGTATTCACTTTTATGATATCAGTGGTCGTTTTTACAGGAGATTTAACAGGAGGAAGATATGAAATCAGGTTCAGCCCTGAAAATGTAAGTGAAAATAATGTGAGAAAATTTAATGAGGTAAAAAAAATACTAAAAGAACGTTATTATGGAGAAGTAGATGAGAATGTGCTTTTAGAGGGAGCAGTAAAAGGTATGGCTGATTCTCTTGGAGATATCCATACTGTCTATTACAACAAGGAACAGATGCAAAAAATACTTGAAATTTCGTCAAAGTCCGTAGAATCATATGTAGGAATAGGTGTAACGGTTACAATGGATAAGAACGGTGTTGTAACGGTTGTTGAACCATTTAAGGATTCTCCCGCATATAATGCTGGTATGAAAATGGGTGATAAAATAATTGCTGTAGACGGTGAGGATGTAACTCAGATAAAGGACCTTGAGGTTATTGTAAAAATGATTAAAGGCCCTGAAAATACCAATGTAAAATTAACCGTATACAGATCGTCGGATTTTACAACAAAGGATTTTAATATTATAAGGAAAAAAATAAAAGTTGAGCTTAATATAAGAAGTGAAATGCTTGACAGCGGTATAGGCTATATAAGAATTTTATCTTTTAATGACAAGAATATAGCTTTATTGTTTGATAGACACCTTGAAAAACTTCTGGAACAAAATATAAAAGGGCTTATTATTGATTTGAGGGATAACCTTGGAGGTTATTATGACCAGGTTGTGAATATTGCAGACAGGCTTATTCCAAAAGGGATAATTGTTTATACGGAAGACCGTGATAAAAATAAAAAGGTTGAAAATTCCGATGCGACGGAATTGGATGTCCCAATAGCAGTTCTTGTAAACGGGAACAGTGCAAGTGCCTCGGAAGTTTTGTCGGGAGCACTTAAAGACCATAAGAAGGGCATACTTGTCGGTACTACAACTTTTGGAAAGGGAGTCGTACAGGAAATCAAATTCCTTAACGACGGTTCGGGACTGAAGGTTACCGTATCAAAGTATTTTACACCTTCAGGCATATGTATACATGAGGTTGGTATAGAACCTGATATCGAAACAGAGCTCCCTGAAAAATATGATTATACACCTGTATCGCAGGTGCCAAGGAGTGATGATGTCCAGCTTAAAAAAGCTGTTGAGGTATTAGTGAAAGGTATTGAAAGCAATTGAATAGAACTGAATAGATTCAGTGAATAAAAATACCGGTTTGCCACATAATACTAAACGGAGGTGGATAAATTGGAAAAGCACGAAGACGATATGAAATATGAGGTTGCAAAAGAGCTGGGACTTCTTGATAAGGTAAGGAAGTTAGGCTGGAAAAGCCTTTCTTCAAAAGAAACAGGAAGAATTGGCGGAATCGTAACAGGAAGAAAAAAGAAAAAACAGCCGGAAAAATAAAAAGGGAAATAATAAAATGGGTTTAATCACTCTATTTATGGGCTCAATAAAAAATAAAAAAAAGGTTGTTTGACAATAATAAAGTAGTGTGATACACTAGTTTTGAATTTGGTTAGAGGCTTAAAATGCAAGAAAACCGGATTAAGTAATTATTTTGTAGGAGGATTTATTTAATGGAAAGAGGAAGAGTTAAGTGGTTTAATGCTGAGAAGGGCTTTGGGTTTATTGAAAGAGAGGAAGGCGGAGATGTTTTCGTTCACTTTTCAGCAATAAACATGGATGGCTTCAAGACGCTTGATGAAGGAATGGAAGTTGAATTTGAAGTTGTTGAAGGAGCTAAAGGACCGCAGGCTGCAAATGTTCAAAGAGGATAAGCTGGAATATATGAATTTTTGACATATATAAAGGTAGCCGCTAAGACCCCGGTAATATAAAAGTTACCGGGGTCTTATCAATAATTGCGATTTTTTTATTGACTTTAAGGAATATTTTTTGTATACTGTAATTGCAATCAAATGGATATTAATTTCGTTTTTTAAGATATGGGCGCTTAGCTCAGCCGGGAGAGCACCTGCCTTACAAGCAGGGGGTCACAGGTTCGATCCCTGTAGCGCCCACCATTGTGACAAAGAATATTCAAGATTGCAAAATCTTGAGAGTATTTGCGATTTGCCCAGATAGCTCAGTTGGTAGAGCAGTGGACTGAAAATCCTCGTGTGGCTGGTTCGATCCCGGCTCTGGGCACCATAAAGAATTAAACGGAGTGCAGTAAAAAAACAATCTGTTCTCCGAATATGCGGGTTTAACTCAGTGGTAGAGTGTCACCTTGCCAAGGTGGAAGTCGCGAGTTCGAATCTCGTAACCCGCTCCAATGTTCAATTTATTAATCCAAACAAATTTTTAGAAATATTCAGGTACCCTTTATATAACAATT
>CAZANH010000472.1:0-2604 GCA_964486515.1 uncultured Eubacteriales bacterium | reverse complement strand
GCATTTTTTGAAAAAGCCGATATTGATGGAGTATTAATAGCAAGTTATCATTATGACCATCCGGGTATGGCAATTGAAGCATTTGAAAGGGGGCTGCATGTCCTTGTCGAAAAACCCGCCGGAGTATATACGAAGCAGGTCAGGGAAATGAATGAAGCTGCTTTGAAAAGCGGCAGAGTTTTCGGCATAATGTACAACCAGCGCACAAACCCTCTATACCGTAAACTGAAGGACATTATTGATTCCGGCGAACTAGGGGAAATAAAAAGGACGAACTGGATTATTACAGACTGGTATAGGCCTCAGAGCTACTATGATTCAGGTGGTTGGAGAGCTACCTGGAAGGGTGAGGGTGGAGGAGTACTATTGAATCAGGATCCTCATCAGCTTGACCTCTGGCAGTGGACTTGCGGAATGCCTGTTAAAGTAAGGGCTTTTTGCCATATTGGGAAATACCATGATATTGAGGTTGAGGATAACGTTACAGCCTATGTTGAATATGATAACGGCGCAACAGGTGTATTTATTACATCAACGGGAGAGGCTCCAGGAACAAACAGGTTTGAAATAATCGGAGATATGGGAAGGATTGTTATAGAAAACAACAGGATGGAATTTTTAAGATTGAGGGTTTCGGAGAGAAAATTCAACAAGGAATTCAAAGGAGGTTTTGGAGCACCTGAATTCTGGAAGTGCGAAATACCTGTAAAAGGCGAAAATACACAGCATAATGGTATTACATCAAATTGGGTTGATGCAATACTTAAAGGAACGGAACTCCTGGCACCCGGAATTGAAGGTATAAATGGCCTGCAATTATCAAATGCCATGTATCTTTCATCATGGACTGACAGCCGGGTAGATATACCGATAGACGAGGATTTGTTTTACAGCAAGCTTAAAGAGAAAATAGGATAAAGCTTGTTTCAACAAAACCACTTTAAAAAAAATTCATATTGTGTTAGAATAAAAAGGCCTTATTGACTTGTGGTCTATTTTTTTTTGGAGGCTTGATGTGGAAAGTTATTATGAAAAAGCGGTCAGAGCAAGCGGATACATACTTGAAAGGGTGGGCAATAAACCTGATATTGCGATAGTGCTTGGGTCAGGGCTTGGGGCTTTTGCAGAAAGAATTCTGGATGCAAAAGCTTTTAATTATACCGAAATACCTTATTTTTCTAAAACTTCTATTGAAGGGCACAAAGGAAAACTGGTTTTTGGCAGGTTGGGGTCAAAAACTCTTATCGTAATGGGAGGAAGATTTCATTATTATGAGGGTTATGAAATGGAAGAAGTGGTATTTCCGATAAGGGTGCTTAAACTACTTGGAATATCGGATATAATAATAACAAATGCAGCAGGTGGAATTAACCCTTGTTTCAAGCAGGGAGACATTATGATTATAAGAGACCATATAGGGCTTTTTGCACCATCTGTATTGAGAGGAAGAAATGAAAAAGAATTCGGTGTGCGTTTTCCCGATATGAGTGAGGTATATGACAGAAATTATATAGAAAAGGCAAAGGTGGCTGTGCAGGAAACAGATATTGAATTAAAAGAGGGTATTTATGCTTATTCAAAAGGCCCCATGTATGAGACTCCGGCTGAAATAAACGCATTGAAAATACTTGGGGCTGATGCAGTGGGTATGTCAACAGTTCCTGAAGCGATTGCGGCAAAGCATTTGGGTATGAAAATAATAGGAATATCCTATATTGCCAATATGGCTGCCGGTTCATTAAACAGAACAGGACATGGCATAATTTCACACGAGGATGTTATAAAAACTGTAAGCAATGTTAAAAATAAATTTTCAATTTTTATTGAAAGGATAATTGAGAATTTGAATTAAGGTATGGTAATATTAATGTTATAAACGGAGGTAATAAGCATGGTTGATTATGATATCAAGGATATCGGGCTTGCTAAAAAAGGCAGGCTGAGGATAGAATGGGCAGACAGGCAGATGCCTGTACTTGCAAATATAAGGGAAAGGTTTGAGAAGGATAAGCCATTGAGGGGAACCAGGATGTCCTGCTGCCTTCACGTTACCACAGAAACGGCAAATCTAATGCGTACGTTAAAGGCCGGTGGGGCAGATGTTGTGCTTTGCGCATCCAATCCGCTTTCAACCCAGGATGATGTGGCTGCGTCTCTTGTTGCCGATTTTGAGATACCGGTTTTTGCAATAAAGGGAGAGGACAGGGATACTTATTACAGGCACCTTGTCTCTGCAGTAGAACACGAACCTGTAATAACTCAGGATGATGGAGCGGATCTTGTAGGGATTTTACATAAGGAATACGGGAGCAGTTATCTTAAAAATATCATAGGAGGAACTGAAGAGACAACTACAGGGGTTATAAGACTTAGAAGCATGGAGAAGGAAAGAGCTTTGAGATTTCCCATCATAGCAGTAAATGAATCTGAAACAAAGCACCTTTTTGATAACAGATACGGAACAGGGCAGAGTACTATTGACGGGCTTTTAAGAGCTACCAATATTCTCATATGCGGAAAGAATTTTGTCGTCTGCGGCTATGGATGGTGTGGAAAAGGCGTTGCAATGAGAGCAAAGGGAATGGGTGCAAATGTTATTGTGAC
>CAZANH010000471.1:0-2135 GCA_964486515.1 uncultured Eubacteriales bacterium | reverse complement strand
AATGCTCTCCCGTATTATTAATAATAAGCATTCAGCGAGTTTGATTTGACATGTAAGGCTGAACACACAGCCACTTGAACTTGTAGCGTTCATTTCAGGAAAATATTCTTCGAGCTAAGAGGCTGTGAATAGTAACGCAGTAGGAATCAGAAGACATGTCATAATAATAATATGGAAGTTGATTTTTCTAATGCTGATAAAATATTATATACACTGCCTTTAGCACTGAAAACAGTGTATATGTTACATGCGGATATAACCTATGACATAAACAGTAAATATTGAAAGCAAAAAGGCTTTTTGCAGTGTATTCAAAAATAGATTCTGCTGCAATAATTCAACTTATAATATTTAAATGAGTTATTGCAGCAGAATTTTTTCATTCTTCTGCGCTGAAAAGATACTTTGCAAAATCCGAATCAGGATCTATTACTATACTAGTTTTTTCTTTCAAAGCTTTTTTGTATACCAACAAAGTCCTCCAGAATTCATAAAATTCCATATCTTTATTGTATGCTTCCGCGTATATTCTCGCTGCTTCCGCATCTCCCTCACCTTTGAGCTTCTCAGCCTTTTCATAAGCCTGTGCCTCCAGTATGGTAGCCCGTTTATCCGCATTTGAACGTATTTTTTGTGCCTCCTCCTGTCCTTCCGATCTGTAGGTCTTGGCAGCACGTTCCCTTTCGGTAATCATTCTGTTGAATATGTTGCTGTAGTTCTCTTCAGGATAATCTGTCTTTTTTATCCTTATATCCACTACATCCACGCCATAAAGGGAAAGCTGCTTATTTGCGGTATCAGTCACCCTTGAAAGCATTTCAGTTACATATTCCTTGTCTGAAATAACTACCTCGGCATCAACTTTACCTATCTCTTCATTGAGTTTTGAATAGATTATATCATCTATTCTTGTATGCGCTGCACGTTCGTTCATAAGGGACATGGCAAAAAGAGCCGGGTTTGAAATCCTCCACTGTGCATAGTTGTCAAGGACAACTTTTTTCTTATCTTTTGTTATGACCTCTCTTGCATTTGTATCGTAGGTCAGGAGCATATTACTATAGCTTTCCGTATTTTGTATAAACGGCAGCTTGAAAAACAATCCTTTACCTACCTGTATGTCTGCATTTTTTAGCTGCGAGTGGCTTTTTATAGCATTTTCAAGATCTTCATTGTATTCAGATTTATCAATGACTATCCTGACTACTTCATTAAACTGCCTTACAATTACCTGTTTCCTTTCATCAACAGTAAAGGTAAACGAATTAAATAATATTTTCAAAAGTATGAATGCTCCTACAATTATCAAAAGTGGTTTGATAATTCCCTTGTATTTTTTAAGGTTAATATTTTCATTTTTGTTATAATTATAGTTAAAATTCTGACCTGTATTCATATCTGTTTTCCCCCCTCCTTATTGGCTTTCCGTATTCGAAGATGATGTGCCTGTTCCCTCAAGCGGCAGGAACTTCAACACACCTTCGCCATCGTCAACAATATATTTATCAATTCCCGGCAGTATTTCCTCTAGAGTTTCCAGAAACATCCTTTTGCGAGTAACATCTTTGCCCAGTTGGTATTTTTCAAGTATTTGAACAAAGTTTGCCACATCTCCCTTTGCCTCTGCTATCCTCTTCTCCTTATAGGCTTCTGCCTGATTAAGCATTTCCGCGGCATTACCCCTTGCCTTTGGTATAATTTCATTTTCATAACTTTGTGACTGATTTATATAACTGGTTTTATCCTCCCTCGCATTTGCCACATCCTTAAAGGCGGCATCGACTTCATCGGGGGCATATACATCCTGCAGCTGCACTGCCATTATACTTACTCCCATATCATAAGTATTGCATATGGCTTGCAAATCATCCATAATTTCCTGTTGAATTCCAAATTTATTTTCTGTCAGCACCTCATCGAGTATATGACTTGCAACAACTCTTCTAATTGATGATTCTGAAGCTATTTCAAGCGTTTGCACCTGATCATCCACATTGAAAAGGTATTTTTCAATTGATGTTATTCTATACTGTACGGCGGTTTCCACATTCACGAGATTCTCATCGCTTGTGAGCATCAGAGACTGTATTGGAACACCGCTGTAGGAAGCATAATCCCTGGTATCTCCCTCGCTT
>CAZANH010000470.1:0-6959 GCA_964486515.1 uncultured Eubacteriales bacterium | reverse complement strand
TCTGCTACTTCTTCAGGCCTTGAGCTTATAAGGTCGATTTTGTTTAAGGCAGGTATTAGTTCAAGATTATTATCCATTGCAAGATATACATTGGCAAGCGTCTGCGCCTCAATGCCCTGGGCCGCGTCGACAACCAGTACCGCACCTTCACATGCCGCAAGGCTTCTTGAAACCTCATATGTGAAATCCACATGTCCGGGAGTATCAATAAGATTAAGCACATATTCCTCACCTGCTTCGGATTTGTACAACATCCTTACTGCCTGTGATTTTATCGTTATGCCCCGCTCTCTTTCAATATCCATGGTATCCAGTACCTGCTCATCCATCTCTCTTTCGGTAAGTGAGCCTGTCATTTCGAGCAGTCTGTCCGCAAGTGTTGATTTACCATGGTCAATATGCGCTATTATGCAAAAATTACGAATCTTCAACTGTCTGCTATCCTGCATTAATACTTCCTCCGCTTTGTAATATTATTCATTATACTACTTTCATTATACTACTTTATTACTGTTAGAGAAATACTTTGAATTTTGGAAAGTTTTCTGATTACTATAATAATCCACAATATATAATATTGGAAAAGAAATTTGACAAAAATGATTAAATGTAATACAATATAGTAAGGAACAAAATCCTTACTTTGGAGGTTGATATCTTGTATAGCGCTAAGGTGACAAGCAAAGGACAAGTAACAATACCAAAAGAATTACGTAAAAAAATTGGTATTGATACCGGTAGCTATATTGAAATAAGAGAAACTGAAATGGGATACGTTATCAGCAAACAAGTCAAAGAGGATTGCCTTAAAAAATATATTGGTATTCTTGATAACGAAAATTCCAGTGACAGTATTGTTAAGGAGATGAGGGGAGATTGACTGTAGCTATAGATACCAATATTCTATTAGATATATTGTTACCCGATCCTGATTATAAAGATTCTTCCTATGAGCTATTGACAAAATATATGAGGACAGATTCTCTGATTATTTCTGAGGTTGTCTATGCTGAACTGGCTGCACAGTTTAATGAAAAAAAACTTCTGAGTGTTTTTTTAAATGAAACTGATATAAAACTTGTCGCCTCATCTTCCGAAGCTCTTTGGATAGCTGCAAAAGCCTGGGAAAATTATGTAAAAATACGGGGTAAATCCATACAGTGCGGTAAATGTGGCAAAAAGGTAATATTAAATTGTCCTGAGTGTAATTCAATAATAACCTGCCGGCAGCATATTATTTCTGATTTTTTGATAGCAGGTCATGCCCTTTTTGAGTCAGATAAATTGCTTACACGGGATAGAGGATTTTACCAGACTTATTTTACTGAATTAAAAACGGAGTCGGCCATAAAAGAAACATATGCGTAAAACGGTTGGCTCCCATCACAGCGATTAATAAAATCAATTGCCGCATCACAAAACAACTCCGAAGAATGCTTTTCCGGCGTTACATGATCGCATATATGGTTTTGTTCTTTATTGTCATAAAAATAATTACTGACTTTAATTGTTCTTTCAGTATATTCACCTGTAGGATCAAAATTATGCGCGGGTACATTCCAATGGTTATCCATACCTTGTCATCATGCAACAGGTATATGGGTGTAATCCTTATCGCTATAGGTTAGATCATTTCATCCATTCCAACAAGAAAAATATTCGGGTTTTCTGCCGCCAATGCTGTAAGACTTTCTGTAAAACCGCTTTTACTGAAAATGTAGTAAGGAGAAACCGGCGCATATAATAAGCGCCGGCATCGGCTGTTTTTTTTATTATTTCTTTTCTCTTTGATTCATGTAATACATTTGATTCATCGGATGCATCCCATGCATATAGGGATGCTGATGCATTTGCGGCATTTGCATCTCCGGCATTGTCGCCATTCCGGGATACATTGAGTTCATGTAATTCATATCCTGCATTTGCTGCATTTGCTGCATTTGCGGCATCGGTCCGGCCGGATTCATTCCCTGAACAGGTATCATGGTACATACGGGATACATCTGCATACACGGATATGAATATCCACCTGTCATTTGCGGCATCTGGTACATATTATTCATACCTGACATCGGCATCTGGTACATCGGATTCATTTCATACATTCCGGCTGCCGCATTCATATGCTCCATATTCTGTTGTTCAGGTAATTCAGGCATTGCATACATCTTATCTTTATCCTTGGCCTCTGGCTTTTTTTCCATACTTATCACCTCACTATTGTTTCCCGACATCATTGTTTTACGGAAACCTCATACTATTATATGCTTTAATTATGTCAACAGTTACAAAGAGAAAATAACAGAATTATTATTTTAAAAATATATAATTTTTGGGTTGCAATAAATAAAGTTAAGGAGTATAATAATAATATATTAGGTAAGCCTAAACTTTGGAGGATTGTAATGACGCCGAATAAAGAGGATTATTTAAAAGAAATTTACAAATTAGGAAACGGCGGCGGCGAGGTAAGCAATAAGCAGATATCCGATATCCTGCACATATCTCCCGCTTCCGTAAGTGAGATGTTGCTCAAACTAAGTAATGATGGATACATTGAATACGTACCCTATAAAAATATCCGCCTGACAAAAAAAGGCCTGCAAAAATCTACAACCCTTCTTCGCAGCCACAGACTCTGGGAGGTTTTTCTTGTTCAGCATCTTGGATATCCCTGGGAAGAAGTTCATGAAGACGCAGAAGTTCTTGAACATGTTACAACACCGCGTCTTGCAAAACGGCTTGATAATTATCTCAAACATCCTTCATTCTGCCCTCACGGTTCGGCCATACCTGAATCCAATGGAAAAATTAAAATTTTACCCCTTCGTACATTGAATCAATTATCTGTTGGGGAAAAAACATATATACGCCGTGTTACGGAAGAAACCAAATTACTGGAATATCTCCATGATTTAGGCATTGAAATAGGCAGCCACCTCACAGTTGTCTCAATGGGGGCATATGAAGGCCCGCTCACTCTTGATTTTGACGGGAAGGAAGTACAAATAAGCTACAAGGCTGCCTGCCATATTTATGTGGATGCTGTATGATTACATAATTGTGCTTAATATTATTGATATACAAAGGAGAGTTTTTAAATGTTTAAGAAATCGGAAGTTTTATTTGTATTAATTTTAAGTATACTGCTTATTTTCACAGGCTGTGCTCCGTCAGACGATACAGTTTCAAAAAATAAGCTTAATATTGTTGCTACAACGACCATGCTCACAGATCTGGTCAATATTATCGGCAAGGATTACGTCAAAGTAAACGGTTTAATGGGCCCCGGTATTGATCCACACCTTTACCAGGCAAGCGCGGGCGATGTAAACCTTATGCAGAATGCCGACATTGTGGTATATAACGGCCTGCATCTGGAGGGAAAAATGGGGGATATTTTTGAATCACTCTCTTCTCAGGAAAGCTTTATCATCTGCGTCAGTGATGAAATCGCCAGGGATAACCTTTTGAAAGCCGAAGATGAAACAGGAATATATGACCCCCACATCTGGTTTAACGCAAAACTCTGGATGAATGCGGCAAATAAACTTACAAAGGGTTTATCAGAGGCTGACCCTGAACACACTTCATTTTATGAAGCTAATCTTTCCGAATATATAAAGGAACTTAACGAACTTGACAGTTATGTAAGGAAAAGAGTTCAGGAAGTCCCCGAGGGACAGCGTGTACTTGTTACGGCACATGATGCTTTCCGTTATTTCGGTACAGCTTACGGGTTCGAGGTTAAAGGCCTTCAGGGAATAAGCACGGAAACCGAAGCTGGTACATCCGATGTAAGAAAACTTGCTGATTTTATAACAGAGAGAAAAATCAAGGCAATATTTGTAGAATCTTCTGTTCCACCTAAAACAATTGAGGCACTGCAGGCAGCAGTAAAAGCTACAGGCTTCAAGGTTTCAATCGGCGGAGAATTGTATTCGGATTCACTGGGTGGAGAAAATTCCGGCGCTGAAACCTATATTCTTACTTTCAAAGCCAATATTGACACCATTGTAGATGCTTTGAAGTAAACCTGGAGGTAAAAAATGTAATGGATGTACATGATATTATTGAATATGCAGTTATAGTTGAGGACTTAACCGTTGCCTATGATGTAAAACCTGTGTTATGGGATGTTGATTTGAAAATTCCAAAAGGCAGGCTCATGGCAATAGTGGGCCCGAACGGTGCAGGGAAAACAACATTGATAAAAGCAATGATAGACCTTATAAAACCAGTTACCGGCCGGATACGCTTTCCTTCCAGTGACACTACATTAATGCCGGACACAAAAAAACGAATCGGTTATGTACCTCAAAGCAACAGCGTTGACTGGGATTTTCCTACAACTGTCCTTGATGTCGTTATTATGGGCCGTTATGGTATTCTCGGCTGGTTAAAACGTCCCGGAAAACAGGATGTTGAGATAGCAATGCAAACCTTGAAAAAAGTCGGTATGGAAGAGTTTTCTTCGCGACAGATCAGCCAGCTTTCAGGCGGGCAGCAGCAGAGAGTATTTCTTGCAAGGGCACTTATACAGGAAGCAGATATATATTTTATGGATGAACCGTTCAAAGGGGTTGACACCAAAACAGAAAAAGCAATTTTACTGCTTCTCAGGGAATTAAAGGAGCAAGGTAAAACAGTAGTTGTGGTTCATCATGATTTGCAGACTGTTTCCGATTATTTTGACTGGGTAACACTTATCAACATAAGAATAATTGCCAGCGGGCCTGTCAATAAAACCTTTAACAATGAAAATCTGAAAAAAACATATCAAAGCAGTTCAACCCTTATGAAAGGTGTGATATGAAATGAATTCAATAACGCTTTTGTTATCGGATTACACCTTTCATATAGTAGCTCTTGGTTCTGCAGTTTTAGGTATTATAAGCGGTACACTGGGAAGTTTTGCAGTACTCAGAAAACAAAGCCTCCTGGGTGATGGCGTTTCACATTCAGCACTCTCGGGAGTGGTCCTTGCATTTTTGTTTATCGGCAGTAAAGACACGGAAATTCTGCTCATGGGCGCACTTGCAGCAGGCCTTGCAGCGACATTACTTATAACACTTATTACAAAATACACAAGAATCAAATTCGGTAGCGCTCTTGCACTTGTTATGTCGGTATTTTTCGGCCTTGGTCTTGTACTTCTGACCTATGTTCAGAAAATACCCAATTCCAACCAGGCAGGCTTAAACCGTTTTATTTTCGGGCAGGCATCTGCGCTTCTGAGAAAAGATGTAATCATCATGTCGGTATGTGGCCTGGTTCTTATCGTATTACTTGTAATATTCTGGAAGGAATTCAAATTGTTTACGTTTGACAGCGAATTTGCCCAAAGCCTTGGATTCTCACCTTTAAAAATAAACATGCTGCTGTCCTTTATGATTGTCATCGCAATTATCATAGGCCTTCAGACAGTGGGAGTAATCCTGATGAGCGCCATGCTTATTGCTCCTGCAGTAGCAGCCCGGCAGTGGACAAACAGGCTCAGTGTCATGGTTGTACTTTCTGCTGCATTCGGGGCATTATCGGGTATTACAGGAACAGCTGTAAGTTCATTGACTCCAAAGCTGCCGACAGGCCCAACCATTGTAATATTTGTAAGTATCATTGTAATAATAAGTACGCTGTTTGCTCCCGGCAGAGGGATAATACACCGTCTTCACAGGAGAAGGCTCAGCAGAATTACATTAAAATCAGGAAGGGGAGTCCAATGATGTCTCCACAATTTGAAATTCAGTTGATTGCAGTATTTGTAGCCGTTGCATGTGCTCTTCCAGGTGCATTTCTTGTACTCCGCAACATGGCTATGATGTCTGATTCCATAACACATACGATTTTACTTGGGATTGTCCTGGCTTTTTTTGTTACACATAACCTTTCATCCCCGCTATTAATAGTAGGAGCGGCTTTGATGGGTGTGGCAACCGTATGGCTTACCGAAATGTTGAACAACACGCGTCTGCTTTCGGAGGATGCCTCCATAGGGATTGTATTCCCCCTGCTGTTCAGCATAGCAGTAATTCTTATAGCACGATATGCTGGTATGGTACATCTTGATACGGATGCTGTCCTTTTGGGGGAACTAGCCTTTGCCCCTTTTCAGCGCCTGGTTGTATTTGGCATCGATATCGGTGCCAGGGCAATCTATTCCACGGGTATACTTCTTTTCATTAACCTTGCAGCCATTACTACGTTTTTCAAGCTATTCAAGCTCGTAACCTTTGACTCCTTACTAACGGCAGTACTTGGTTTTTCACCTGCTGTTCTGCACTACGGTTTGATGACATTGGTATCACTCACAGCAGTTGGTGCTTTTGAGGCTGTAGGTTCGGTGCTGGTAGTTGCATTTATGATAGCACCGCCTGTTACTGCATATCTGCTCACCGACGATTTGAAACGGTTACTCATTCTAAGCGGTTTAATTGCCGCTGTAAGCGCAATTTCAGGATACCATGCCGCAATGCTTTTTGATGTATCCATTGCCGGCAGTATGGCAGCCGCAGCCGGTCTAATATTTTTTCTTGTTTTTATCTTTGCTCCTCAAAAAGGCTTCATAAGTGTTTTGTTAAGAGGCAAGACACAGAAAATTGAATTTGGTAAAAAGACAATGCTTTTTCATCTATACAACCATGAGGGAAGCAGCAATGAATCACAGGAAGCAGGTATCAATACTGTTCAAACCCATCTGCGCTGGAAAAGGGATTTTACAAGTAATATAATCAGGCGCCTTAGGAGAGATGGCTACATCAATATTGATTCAGGCATCATCAAGCTTACAGACCATGGCCGTATGGTCAGCATCAAGGCTTACGAGGAATTCTTCTCTTAGTTACCATTCGCAGCCCTTCTCATCTACTTGAAGAAATATTTTCGTGAAATACATAGCGTAAGGTTCTTAGAGGCTGTTTGTTAAGCAAATATAAGATCAAATCATTGTTTGAGTTGAA
>CAZANH010000469.1:0-43520 GCA_964486515.1 uncultured Eubacteriales bacterium | reverse complement strand
GATTTTGAAGGGAGGAATTTTTTGATAGTGCAAGGCGGAGGATTGAGTAATACTGTCGTATTACGATTGACGACAACATAGCAATATCGGAAAATAACCACTTCAAAAATGGAAAATTATTATTTCGTCATTCCTTAATACCTGTTCTTTATTAATTTTAATACTGATTATTACTCTCTTGGTTTAGGAGCATCAACAGGACAAACATCTGCACAATTTCCACAATCTATGCAAGTATCTTCATCGATAATATAAATATCATCACCTGCAGATATGCATGACACCGGACATTCCGCTTCGCAGGCACCACAGCTTATACAATCATCAGTTATGAAATATGCCATCCACAACACCTCCCCTAAGTATATTTAACATATCATTACCCTGTAAGTATGATAAAACTCTATCATAATAAAATCGATATAATTATATCACCAAATTTTTATATGTCAAATATAGGTGAAAACGTTCACTTCTTTATTCTTCCAGTTTTTTAAGCTCCTCAATATCAACTTCCGGCTCTTCATATTTATCTGCATCTTTTATAAGTTTAATTTCATTCAGCATATACGTTTTTAAATCAGTATCATTATCCATATCAAGTTTTACCGTGACCTGTTCTTTTAACAGGCTAAGCATTACGACAATTCCCTGTCCATCAGGTGTTTTAACAAGCGCTCCTTCTTTTGGCGCCTTTTTAAGTAAAATCTCATATGCATCCTGTTCATATTTCAGGCAACACATAAGCCTTCCACATAAACCTGATATTTTTGCCGGATTAAGTGATAATCCCTGTTCCTTTGCCATTTTTATGGAAACTGGATCAAAATCGGAGAGGAATGATTTACAACATAATACTCTTCCACATACACCTACTCCACCCATCATTTTTGACTCATCTCTTACACCTATCTGCCGTAACTCAATTCTGGTTTTAAAAATTGATGCAAGGTCTTTTACAAGTTCACGGAAATCAACCCTTCCATCCGAAGTGAAGTAAAACAATACTTTATTATTATCAAAAGTATATTCCGTATCTATCAATTTCATGTCAAGCCCATGCTCTTTAATTTTTTTGAAGCATATATCGAATGCTTCCTTTTCTTTTTTAATATTTTCTTCGTAATGTTTTTTATCACTTTCGGTAGCCATCCTTATTACACTTTTAAGCGGTGTAACTACTTCACTTTCATCCACCTGTTTATTTGTATATACAACAGTTCCAAATTCAACTCCTCTGATAGTTTCCACAATAACATTAGTATCAGGACTTATATTTAAATGACCCGGATCAAAATAATAAATCCTGCCAGCTTTTTTAAATCTAACTCCAATAACCGTTATCATCTGTTTATAACCCTCCTGACAGTTTCATAAGCATAATTTCAATTGACAGTTGAAAATTAGCATATTTTTTAATTCCTGTCCTCGTTTTATCAATTATTTCAATAGCATTTAATGCTTTTAATGTCGTAAATAAAGACATATTATTAATAATGATATCCTTTTTGTCAATATTAATCAACCTTTTTTCATTTTGATAATGAATAAAACTTATTATATCCCTGAAATAAAGAGACATCATGTCAAATATAAAATCAAGATGCTCTTTGTTGTCCTTAAAGAAAACTACAGTTTCATAAATATATTGTAATGGTTTTTTATTAAGCAATATTAATATCTCAAATACCTTTTCTCTAATTGAATGTAAATTTTCATCAAAGGCTAAATCAAGTGCTTTTCCTATTATTCCGTCACTATACCGTGTAAGAAATTCGGCCTTTATATTGTCTATACCTTTTTTCTCAACCAGGAAATCATATATTTCTTCCGTTGAATATCTCTCCAGCATCAGGGAATAAACTCTTGATATAACCGTACTGAGAAGTTTTGACGGATTTGTTACCGTAAGTACAATTATGCAATAGGAAGGCGGTTCTTCAATAGTTTTTAAAAGGCAGTTCTGTGCCTGTTCTGTCATTTTTTCAGCCTTAAGTATAAGATATACCTTTCTTTGGGAATAGGTTGGCCTTTTATTAACATCGGATTGCATCCTTCTTATTTCATCAACACCAATTTTTGTACCATCATCTTCAATTACCATAAGATCAGGATTTGAACCGCTGTTCGACAATTTACATGAAATACATTTATTACATGCATTACTACCTTCATTTAAAGGGTTGTTACACAGTAATAATCCTGCAAATGCACGTGCAATCGTTCTCTTTCCAATTCCATCGGGACCATAAAATATATACGCATGTCCCACAGTACCTTTTTTAATACTCTCCATAAGTTTGCGTATTATTTTTTTTTGTCCTATTAACCCACTGAAGTCCATTTATTATTCCTTTCAGTATTGCCGCCTATAAGATTAAATCCAGTATCAGTCCCTTTATATCGTCAATATTTTTTAGAATTTGTATATTCTCTTTTTCTTCCTTCAATAATTCCTTTGCAATTTCTTCAATATCAGCGTTAATTGTTCTTATCATCACATATACTCTATGTCTTCCTTTTCTGTCAAGAAAACTTTGTTTTGAAAATCTGTGTGAACCGTTTACAAAAATACTAATAAAATCAGCAATCATATTCCTGTATATTTTTAATTCCCATAAATCAGCTTTTTTATATAGCTTTTCCCCCTGTTTTGCAATATTGCCGGCAAGTTCTTCAAGTTTCCGCCTGCAATTGTTATCTTTTTCAGCTTCAAAATGAATTTTGAATTCCGTATTAGTTTCCATACGTTTTTTTTTATTCATATTATTCCCGGATACAGGTATTGAACCTGAATTATTTAAGCTGTCAAGCTTTTTTTTAACCTTCACAATTTACATCCCTCAGATTTCATACTTTTTCAAACCTTTCTACATCAATAACAAATATAGTAGCTCCTCCAACCACAACTTCAACAGGATAAGGTATGAACATACCACCCATGCCGTTAGGTGTCATCGAGGAATTAACCATTTGTTTTCTGCTTTTTGATTTGTCTTTGATAATTTTTATAACATCATTAACCTTTTCCTTTTCAACCCCTACCAGCAGCGTTGTATTTCCCGCTTTTAAAAAACCTCCCGTAGAACAAAGCTTTGTAACACTAAAACCCTCACTGTTAAGTGCATCCATAACACTTGGCCCGTCTTCATCATGTACAATTGCAAATACAAGTTTCATAAAAATTTATCCTCCCTTCTTATAATACATTCAAGAAACATAAGCAGTCTTTATCTGTAAATTTTCTTTTATTCCGTATACAATACCTCCTTTTTTAATTATATCATATATATATTCAATCAAATAAGAACTGATTATTTCTCCCGGATATATCAACGGAACACCTGGTGGATAAGGTGTAACAAAATCAAGACAAATTTTCCCGGAAGATTCCGGCAAATTTATGTATTTACCCTTAAGCTTCAATGCATTCTTTATCGTAACGGATTTTTTGGGTACCAAAGTATAACCGTTGCAGGATTTGTTCAAACCCTTTTTTTTTGAGTTCTTGCCCTCTCTTTTTTTGCTTTGCATCTGTTCTATTTCCGATAATGCTCCGTACAGTCTCCTGAAGTCATTTGCTCTATTGCAAATGCTGCTTGCACACACAATATTGTATAAATCCGACATTTCCACTTGTATTGCGTATTTATCCCTTAAATGCTTTTCTGTTTCAAAACCTGTCAGGTTTACATCGGATACGTCAATAACCATTCTTGTAGTGTCTATCCTTACGTCTTCTATATCCCCTTCTCCAAGCATTACCATCCTGTTATCTATTTTAAGATGTTCCCGGAAATTTTTTATTTCTTTAATCAGATTTTTTAACAACACCGCACCTTTTTTTTGCATAATATCTCTTGCAGCGTCAAGCAGAGACATAATCACATATGAAGGACTTGTTGTCTGAAGCAGCCTTAAGTTAAACTCAAGCCTTTCAATATCAAGACGTTTGGATATGACATGCAAATATGCTCCCTGTGTAATTACCGGAAGTGTCTTATGAGCACTCTGAACCGAAATATCAGCTCCCTGCTGCATAGCCCTTTGCGGAAGCATTTTGGTAAATCCTAAATGAGCTCCATGTGCTTCATCAACCATGAGTATTTTATCATAGGAATGTACAATGTTAGCAATTTCATCAATATCCTGACATATTCCATAGTAATTTGGCCTTGTTATAACTACACCTTTAACATCTGAATTTTCATGCAGCGTTTTCTCAAGTACTTCAATATCAATACCAGCAGATACGCAAAATTTTTTATCAACTCGAGGATATATATATACAGGTTCAACTCCAGCAAGTATCATTCCTCCTACTACCGCTCTATGGCAGTCCCTTGCTACAATAAGCCTGTCACCTGTGTTACATATCGACATAATAGCTGCATGTATTCCGCTTGAAGAACCATTAACAAGAAAATAGGTTTTTTCTGAATCAAATGCTTTTGCAGCAAGCTTTTGAGCTTCTCTAACAATACCTTGAGAATAATGCAGGTTGTCTAATCCTGGAATTTCAGTAACATCAAGCATTGCAAGATTTTTTGAAACATTTCCCGGTAAACCGCGTCCCAATTTGTGTCCAGGTATATGAAACGAAACCGGTTTAATTTTATTATAATTTTTTACCGCATTATAAATTGGTGCATCAAAATTTATAATTAAATTCCCTCCCTGTTCTTTTCATATATTATTCTTAAACCCTCAAGTGTTAAAAACCCATTTACCTCCTCTATTGTGTGTGACTCTTCAGCAATAAGACGGGCTAGCCCACCTGTAGCAATAACATTCACATTACTTTGTCTCATTTCCTTTTTCATACGTTCTACAATATAATCCACCTGTCCGGTAATTCCAAAAATAATCCCTGATTGCATGCTGGAAACCGTATTTTTCCCAATAACACTTTTCGGCCTTATCAATTCTATGCGAGGAAGTTTTGCTGATTTTTGAAATAGTGCTTCAGCAGAAATTTTGATGCCGGGGCTGATAACTCCTCCTAAGTAGTCACCTGATTTTGAAATAGCACAAAATGTAGTTGCTGTACCAAAATCCACTATTATCAATGGGCCACCGTAAAGGCTGTATCCTGCAACCGCATTTACTATCCTATCCGCACCTACCTCTTTTGGATTTTCATATAATATATTAATACCTGTTTTTATCCCCGGCCCGACAATTACCGGTTCTAGCCTGAAATATTTTCTTATTGCATGTTCAAGGGAATACATAACAGGAGGTACTACAGACGATATTATAACCGACTCTACCATGTCCGGCTGAAGTTTTTCGTAATTGAAAAGGTTTATAAAAAACATTCCAAACTCATCAGAGGATTTCCCTGTATCTGTTACCATCCTCCAATAATTCACAAGCTTGTCTCCTTTATATACTCCTAATACCATATTGGTATTTCCCACATCAATAACAAATATCATAACTGAGCCTCCGTGCTTTCCTTTATACATAAATTGTCAAAGTTTAAGGCTTTTTATTTCCTTTATTTCAAGTTCAATTTCTTTTTCAATTCTTGAAATATCGATTTTTATATCATTAATTGTCTCATTGGATTGTACCTTTCTATTATACCGTTGATAATTATTGTTTAATGATGAACTTTTTGTTGAAACATTTCTTTTGTTACCTGTTCTTGAATAGCTTTTTCTGGTTTTAACTTTATTTCTGTTAAATTCATCCTGTTTTTGTGATCCCCGCTTATATGATGAATTTTGACTATTTCCCTTCCTGTAATCATTTTTTTTATTCATGCTATAAATTCCTTCTTCCCTTATTATATTATTGTCCTTCAAAAGTTAGCAAAAAAAACTGCCTCTCCTGATATCATACTGTATGTATCACCATTATCACATATTACCATAAGCCTGCCATGCTCATCTATGTCTTTTACGGTTCCCCTGTATTCCTTACCTCCTCTTTTGAGTTTTACTCTTCTCCCTTGGATTATGGAATATGACCTCCACATTTCAATTATTTTATTCGTATAACCTTTTTCTATTTTGTAATATAAATCATCAAGCCTGTCAAGTAATTTAACTGACAGGGTATCATCGGATATCACATTATCAATACCTGTTTTTTCTTTTATAAATTCCCTCAGCGAAGTAGCCTTTCCGTTCATTTCCTCAGGGAATCGTTTTTGGTTAGTATTTACCCCCACCCCTACTATTACAAACTTCAACTCAGAACCTTCAGTTACGGTTTCTGTAAGTATCCCACATACCTTACGGTTATCAAGTAATATATCATTGGGCCATTTTATACCCGCTTTAGCAGATACCATTTCACTTATTGTTTCTGCTGCTGCAACTGAAGCTGCAAGTGTAAGAAAAAGGTTATTATCAATAATTGAACAAGGCTTTAATACAACTGACATATAAAGACCCTTACCACGTTCCGAATACCATACTTTACCTTTTCTTCCCCTTCCGTTTGTTTGCTCTCCTGCTATAATTACGGTTCGCTCTTTGCACCCTTCCAGCGCTAATTTCTTGGCAATGTTGTTTGTTGAATCAACAACATCAAGAAACATTATATTTCTCTCGGGTAAACTTTGCATTAAACACCTCCTTATTATAATAAAATTTCAATGATATATTTACTCAAAATTACCCCATATATTCATATAATCATTTAAATCAGGTTCTTTAACAATGTATTTATCATTATTGATTTTATCAACAAAAATGATAAGTTTTTTTTCTTTATCTTTTATAATATCAAACCTGTTAGTTTCTGATGCCTTGCTAAAAAAACCGTATAGCATCATATCATTAAAATTATCGCTGCAATTGGCCAATCTTTCAATAAGATTATCTACATAAAGTTTCTCAGAATTTTCAAAAAGTACGGGTGAATCAATTCTTTTATCCAGAATACCTATATCGCCACCTATTATTGTACTTGTAATGAGACATTCAGGGTTTCTGTATAAACCGAATATGTATTTATCAACTGGTATAATGGATTCTTCATACATTTTCATTATATTTGTGTTGCCCATTCCAATTTCGTAAAGTGATTTATCCGCTACATAACAGTATTTTGCTGATACTCGAAGTTTTGCACATCTTAAGTCCTGTGAATGATATTTTCCCATATCATCCCTTGGATTAAGCAGTGCTGAAATACAGTTTCTATTTTCTCCATCTATTAATACTTGTTTATCATACCATTCAGAAAGCTTTATACCGCAATCTACACATAACTCAAGCTTCGATACCGGTAAATAATAATATACCTCAATCATTTTTATACCTCCAAATACTTAAGCCTGGTCAATAATCAGTTCATATCCCAATTGAATTCTACCTGAAGGCTTTTCTTTATTATATATCAAAATATAACTGAACTTCAAGATGATTTGTTCAATAGTTATAAAAAGCAGTTGAAATTTTATAAATTATTCTACTTGCAAAAAGTTTGATTAATATTTAAAATTATATCATATACTATTTTAAATATAATTCAAACATGGAGTTAAGGTACATATGGTAAATCTTTTTAAATTAAATACAAAAGAGTTAGAGGCGCTTTTAACATATAAAGAAGTGCTGAAGAGTAAAGACAGATTTCCAAAGGATTTTTGGACGGAAGAAAAAAATCAGTCTGAAGGTATTAAACTAAAATCAAGAGTATTAACACGGTATTGTCTTGAGGATCTTGCACACTTGGAAATACCCGATCTTCCAAATTATAATCTTAAGCAGCTTAAGGTAATTCTAATACGTGGTAAGTTGTTCGGCATGGTTCAAAGAGTATTCAACCATGATGTCCTTCAGATACTAAAAAATACTTATCCTGATGAGTTTAAAAAAAGAACTCTGAAAGAATGGATGTGGAGCAAACATGGTATTTGGCATGACGACAATATGATTATAGAAGCTGTTCAGGACATGGTTCTTAAGGAGGGAATCAGAAGAGTAGAGGATATTCCACAGCTTGATTGGAAAAAAAGGCTTTTAAAGCATGGGATATATAATGTATTATCATATTTTAACTGGTCGATTTATGCACTGTTTAATTTTGTGTACCCAAAACGGTTTCACCCTGCCGATTTTAAATATAGAATAAAATGGAGGGCACCAAAATCTTTTGAAAATGCTTTTTACTTCATGCATAAGACTTTTAAGAAAAAAAGGTATACTATTGATGATATTATTCTTTTATCAACTTCCGATTTTAGAAAGTTAGGCCTTGCAGGCATGCTTGTTACGCTATTTAATTCTTCAACTCTTAAAGCAAAGGAATACTATCTTTACAAGACATTAGACAACCAAGAACATCAACAGGAAATTATAGATGATATAAATAGGCTTATTAGGAAAAGACAGGATAATATAATACAAAAAAAGCTTGCTATGGCAGCAAAAGGCAAGTTTATCTACAATCTTCATTCAAATTCCACACTGTATGGATATATTAAGCGTCATGCAAGAAAGAGAAATATGACCATAAATGATCTTATAACATATTTTGGATTTGTTTATAAAAGTGCCAAGAAAGATATTATGGAAATACCTGTCGAAAAAGTATGGCACCTCAGAAAGCAAAGAAAAACATATATAGAAATAGCTGAAGTACTGGACAGTAATCCAACAACAATAAATGAAATGTGTACAAGGCATTTCGGTGGTGATCCTCTTATACCAAGGCCTATTGATGATTATATAACCGTCCAGGAACTTATGGACAAATATCATGTAGACCATAAAACTGTTATGAAGCTTGTAAGGGAAAATGCATTTGAAAATCATACAACCATAAGATTCAGATATTTAAAAAAGGCCGAGATAGAACCATTATTAAAAATATATACCAAAAACAGCCTGCAGCACAAAGCAATGGTAAATCGCTATGCAAATTGACAAATTTATTTTTTGGCGTCCCGGACAGGAATCGAACCCGCATCAGTGGAACCGGAATCCACCGTCTTGTCCATTAGACCACCGGGACATTTAAGCATAAAAATTCTTTAATCTATTACAGATTAATTATAAACTTTTTTTTAATGTTTTACAACCTCTTACTTGAACAGTTTCATAACCCATGTATCCAATGAATAATTTATTGCTTTACCAAGTAAAAAATTCCATATAAACACAATTATATATATAATCAGCTTAAATCCGTGCCCGAATTCAAATATAACTGATATTCCTCTTGTTATTATTGCATTAAACCATATCAATACAATAACTATCAAAAATGCTGCAATTGAGAGAATAATAAAATTATTCTGATCCCCAAAATTTTTAAATATATAATCAATAATCATATTAACAGGAACAATTATAAAATGTGCTATAATATAAATCTTCATAATTTTAATTCTTAAATTATTATCAGGAACTTTATCTGATTGTGATTCCTTTTGTGATTCCTTTTGTTTTTTAAAATAGTTGATGACGTCATGTACAGGTATGGAAAAGAAAGATACATCCAAAACACCTATGATAATTATAAAGAGTAAGAGAATAATTATGTTGGATGTCAATACATTTGTATCCTTATCGATGAAAAAATCGGATAATCCGGTCGATAGCCTGTAAAGGACCAAATCTACAATACCTACAAATATAAATCCCGTATAAAGTGTTATTCTTTTTCCGGAAATCTTTTTATAAAGATTCTCTGGTAATAACAGTATATCCAAAAGCTTCATAACTTGTCCTCCAAAAGTCATACATTACATCAAGCTTCATCCGCTTTTGCTATTATACTACCATAGAAATATAATCTAATGCAACTTTATTATATAAGGCTCATATTCAGAAGTTGAGTGCCTTTAAGAAAAACAGTCCAAAATTTCCAAGTGCTTCTTCTATAATTTTCTCAAACTCTATTTTTGATAATTTCCCTATGTCCATTGTTTTATATTCAGCTGTTATGGGAATATCCAAATTACTGACATTCGGAGTTTTTATTGTTTCAATATATACTGTAAGCGGTATTTGGAAAACCTCCTGTTTTTCTGTTTTAGTATTTTTATCAGTAATATTAATTTTACATGAAGTATTTGTTCTTTGAATCCCATTATTATTGTTGCAGTCTTTCTCAATAAATAAATCTGCATTCACAGAAACTTTTTCAATTTCCTCTTCGTATTGTTCATATAATATTTGTAATCTTCTGTTTGTACATTTATCATTTTCAGATTCATTGATAATATTATTTAGTAGAAACTTACTCTGCAGTGTTTTGGATTTGTTGACCATTTCCGTAAAACTCAGCATATGACAATTATTGTTGGATATACTTCCTAAAAACGTATTATTTACAAATTCATAATAAACAACATATTCTGTTGTTTTATATTTAAAATGCAGATTAATAGTTCTTTCAACTATATTATCAAAATTATCAATAACGAGGTTTATTGTTGTTCCTTCTAAAAATTCGCAATACTTAATATCCTGTTCAAGAAACTCTTTTACTTCCTTTTCAATATTGAACGTTTTTGTTTCTTCTTTGTTTGTAACGAATAAAATATTAAAACCTTTTTCCTCCATAAAATTATATATGTTTGCTATATTTCCGAACGTGATTTTAAAAACAGCATCTTCAGTTAAAAGTATTTTTCCTATACCTTCGATAAGACTTTTTGTTTTTTCCTCACTTAGATTTATTATAATTTTTCTGCCTTTTATTTCATGATCACCTGATTTAACCCTTACATCTTCTAATATTTCAATATCTTCATTTTTTATCGTTGACGACATAAGCCTTCCATATCCAACCATTGTTTTATTCAAATCATGCTGATTAAAGTATATTTTTTGAGCTATATCCGGCATTCTGATAACCATAGGTATAAAAGGTATGTCAAGGTACTTTGGTATCTGGTTCCTTTCTTTTTCATTATATTTAAATATCGTGCCTGGGAATAACCCTGGTATCAAAATCCCTCTTACTTCATTTTCAGTGAAGATATTTGCTTCAATAATCGGTGTTTTTTCAAGCACAAGTGAGATATCTGCGGAAGCTGCACCTGAGTGGGGTTCATAATTACCATTGTAAACAAGACTGGTTTTGTTTATTATATTTGTAATATCAAATGGTACAGGTAGAATATTTTTTAATAAACTTTTAGATTTATCGTCAAAATTAACATATATGCTTGTATTATTATTATAAGGTTCATTCATGTAAGGTTTCTGATTGTTTATAAAGTTTTCATAACTGTTTTTTAATTTATTTAAAATTTTTGAAAAGTTTTTAGCCTCTATATTAAAATAAATTTGCCGGTTATCTTTATTCGAATAAGCAAAATAAACACCTGCCAATATAACAGTTATTACTGTAATATATACTAGAATCTTCGTAAATTTACTATACCCCATAAACATCCAACCCCCGTTTTATTTAAGATTATATCAATTTTATTACAAAAATAATTAGAAATACCACTGTCAGTAATACAAATCCGTTTACAAGAATAACAGTCTTAAGAGTTTTCGGCATGGTAAAAATATCTCCTAATCCTCTCTTCATTTTTTTTTGTGCCGTTTTTTTGCATACTTTCATGTAGTTGTTTATTACAAACCTCGCTTCTTTCAAAAGATATTCATTATCTTTTATCTCTGTCATATCTTTTTTGCTTGTATTTGTACCACTGCAATCCGGTTCGTTTTTTAGTATTAAAATTGCTTCTTCAATACTATCCGAATTGATATCACGTATAACAATTATTTTTTTTGTGCTGCTTACTACCATATAAGTCCTCCGGTGGTTAATTGCAAATCTGTTGGTAGTTTATGATAAATTGTGTATAACTATTCATTTTTATGCAGTTTTCCATACTTTTGCAACCATAACCATCATATCATCTTCAGGCATTTTACCATAGTTATCGAATGCTTTTGAAAGAATTAAGTCAGCTATCTGCTGCGGATTTATACTTTTAATACTTTTTATAAGGCTGTATATGCTTTTTTCTTTTTTATCATCCTCCTTAAATGCATCATACACTCCATCAGTCATCATAACTATGAAGTTCCCACTTTCAACCCTTCTATGTAAAAGTTCCGCTTTCAGATTTCCCAGAATACCAACAGGTATTGAAACAGCTTTTATCATATCGACACTGTCATTTGACTTTATAAACGTCGGAACTGCTCCAATCTTTATAAATTCCACTTCACCATTATAGAGGTCTATAGTTGAAATATCTATTGTTGTAAAAGAATCTTCATTTGATTTAAGTACAAGAACAGAATTAATTATTTTAACTGCTGTGTCCTTGTCAAATCCTGCTTCCATAAACTGTTCAAGCAAATTTATTGCAGCCCTGCTTTGTATGGCTGCCTTATCACCCGTACCCATTCCATCACTTAATACTGCAATAAATTTCCCATAGCCATTATTCATAAAAGTATAACTATCACCGGAAACCTTACCATTATTTTTCGGTATTCCCGCTATTCCAGTTACAACCCTTAATGGTTCTTCTTCTTTTAATTTTAAATAGCCCATGCTTTTATTATAAAGTTTCATTTTCTTACCTGTTACTTTTGTTGTAACTGTTTCAGCAAATTCTGTAACATTTCTATTCATATTACATGACTTATAATAAATAATAACTTCGATTTTATTATTTTTATTTTCAAATATTGTACAATCTTCTATATTAATACCTGCATCCTGCAGTTCTTTTACAACCAGTTTCTCAAGTTCGGATTTGAAATGTATATCCTTATCAATCTCCGATGCCAGGCTGGATACTATTGTTGAAAGCCCTTCAAGCTGTTGCGAAACTACTTCTCTAGTTTCATTTATCCTGTTTTTCCAAACAATATCAGCCTTGAATAATTCATATATGCTGTTTATTGTATTTATAAAGGTTTCAAGTCTTTCACACTTTTCAACAAATACCTTTGGTATGTCTTTTTTATCTATATGCCCCTTTGAATCAAGTTTTTCCAATATTTTAAATATTGTCTGATATGTATCGTAAAAATTTATATCCCAGCAGTAATGAAAAAGGCTGCAATCACTACATACTTTATCTGCAACTCTGTCAAATAAAGATGAAATATCATGTCTGTCCGTCACGACAGTACTTCTGGAAATTTCCGCAAATGTAATTGATAAATTTTTAAATGTATTTGAAAATGCTTCAAGTTTTTTAACGGTCAATTCCCTTATACAACTTAGATAACTGTTTCTATTCCGATCTGTCCGGTTATTATAAAAAACATCAGAAACCTTATTTAACAATGTTTCCGGAGTTATTAAAAATATTCCAACTGCAATTATAACCTCTTTTATTTGAATTAATACTTGCGAAGTACCGCTAAGATATATTGTCAGTATTGCATTACCTGCTACCAATCCAATACTTGAACCAATTTTTCCAGAATTCTTAAGGAGACCTGAAAGCATTCCACAAAATGCATATGTTCCTATTATTACGGGTGAAACAGGATTCAAAATAGACATTACGGTTCCTATTGCCGCACCTATCGCTGCTCCTGCTCCAGGCCCCAATTTATACCCTGATATAAGTATCATTATTATACAAAACACGTTACCGGGTGTAATATTTAATACTTTAACATTATTAAGCCCTGACACTGCAACTGCAATCATAACTGTCATGCTTATTATTCCTTCAAGTGAAAGTGTTTTACGCCATGGTGATTTTTCAAGCACCGAAATACTTTTTTCAAATATAATATAAAACAACATTACCGCAAATGCGCTAAGAAAAGACTTTAAAAAATCATACATAAGGAAACCCTGCAACGATGTCATTATTATTTCCGGTAAAAACATACTGAAAAAAGCAACTGCTATCTGATGATAACCTTTTTCCATTTTTTTTGATTTAATAATTTTTCTGATTGCATTAAAAATAAGTATTGCAATAATACCTTTATAAATATGTCCTCCGGAACCACCTGATATAAGACCCGCAACAACAAACAAGGCAACTAAAATACCATTTATTCCTTTTCCACAGGCAGCCATATAAAATGCAGGCCCAAATGGCATTAAGCCTTCACCGAACGAAGCTCTCCCCAGAAAAAAAGCAATTGTTGTTAATAATAAGTTTCTTATTGTTAACAATTTAAGAATATATGTTACGAATGAAATATTTTTTACCCTGGATGTATTTTCATATGTTGTTTCATTTTCTATTTTTTTGTATGGTATAATTACCGATTTCATCATTTGTAATCCTCCAATTTAAAATTACTGCTAAACATAAATTTAAATAATTATACCATATTATCCCATGTATTATTTGTCAAATATTGTTGTCTAAAAAAATATATGGCAAGAGTTATTAAAAAAAGGAACGGTCACTAAATCCGTTCCTTTTTTAAATGGGGGTAACTTCTTTTTTAATTAATCATAATTTTCATTGTATAGGTATTTCACGCTTCTTGTTTTTTTCTTCTTTTTCCTTCGGTAAAATTACGGAAAGAATCCCATCGTTATATTTTGCCGAAATACTATCGTGTTTTACATTGTCTACATAAAAACTTCTGCAATATGAGCCATATCTTCTTTCACGCCTGATGTAATCTTTCCTTTCATCTTTTGTTTCTTCATTACGCTCAACCCCAATCGTAAGCGTGTCATCCCTTAAATCAACTTTGATATTTTCTTTTTCTACCCCCGGTAATTCCGCTTCAATAATGTATTCATTATCTGTTTCTCTTACATCAGCACGTATCTGACTACTACCACTAAAAAATGTAGGTAAAAAAGAATCACTAAAGAAATCATCAAAAATGTCACGAAATCCTTTTAACTCATTATTTCCTGCAACATCTGCTGCTTTTCTTGAAAACGGTACCAAACCAAACATACAAAACACCTCCAATAAATTTATTAATTTTGTAAGTCAATATATAGTGTTGCCTTTGACTATCTTTGACCTTACGATTATATTTATACCATAAGATGTATTAATATAGCAATGTTTGATTTTGACTTTCTTTGACCAATAAAAGCTTAAATATTCGGTTTTCTTTAATATTTAAGCTTTTATTTAAAATTACTCGTAATTTCTTAATTTTTTAAGCTTAAAGAATAAGTTTATTTCTTCCCTGTTAAAAACACCTGTTGAATACATAAGCAACAACATAATTACTAAATCTCCAATTATATTTATTATTAAACCAATGTTATCATTTCTTATAACTAAATAAATATATTTCTCTACATATTTATTTATAAAATACATAATAACGCACACAAATCCCGGCCTTATTATCCATTTCCCCAAATTTATTGATAAACCTGTCGTCTTTGTAACCGTATAAATATTTAATATATTAATAATACCAAGACTTACGCCAATCCCCCATATATAACCTGCTATTCCTTTGGAAGGTACAAGCAGTAATAATGTACCTATTCTTATTATATGCCCAATTATTGAATACAAAAGAGCTGTTCCCTGTTTTCCCAAACCGTTCATTATTCCCCTCATAATCTGGTTAAGATAAATTGTAACCGACGTAAATGAAATCATATACAAAATTCTTCCTACGCCCTGTTCCCGAAATATCATTTCTGCTATTTCATTGGAGTGTATTGAAAAAATCATTGTAGATATAAATCCAAGAATAAATGTCATTTGTATTGATACGGATATTCTCCTGTTAATCATTGAATAATTCCTTAGTGCAATTCCTTCTGATATAACCGGTACCATAGTTGTCGCAAGTGATGATGTCACGGGAGACGGAAAATATAATACCGGTATTGCCATTCCGGTTAGTACACCAAATATTTTTATCCCTTCATTATAACTTAACGAACCAAGCACAAGCATTCTTGGAATCATTAAATATTCAAGAGCAGACATTGCTGACGTAATAAGTTTGTTAGTGGATACAGGTATTGATATTGAAAATATTTCTTTTAATATTATACTTTTTCTTTTTATATGAATATTATCTTTTATTGTTCTGTTAATTGATAAATTCTTATTTTTCTTAACATAAAAAAGGTAAAGTACAATGAGATTTGACACCTCACCTGCAGCCATTCCTATTGCAGCCAGCATACATGCGTATTCCATACCAGCTTTTATCATAAATTCTGCCATACCAAGTACAAGGCTAATCCTTATAATCTGTTCAACAACCTGAGATAATGCTGTAGGCATAACCTGCGATATACCATAAAAATATCCTCTTAATACTGCTGCTATAGCAATAACAGGTATACATGGTATCAGTACCATAAACGCGTAATATGTTCTGTTGTCTTTAAGAATCACATTGCATATAAAATTTATATTCAACATCATAAAAATGGAAATCACCGTACCTGCTCCTACAATAAGTATCACGGAACATGCCAGAATACGCCTTATATTACCAGTGTTTTTGTAGGCTGTTTCAGCAGCATTCATTTTTGAAACTGCAGTAGATATTCCCGAAGCTAAAGTTACTATAACCAGCGAATATACAGGAGCTATCAATTGAAATAATCCCATACCTTCAGCTCCAATCAGGTTTGAAAGATGTACTCTGTAGAAAAAACCCAAAAGCTTGACAAGAAACCCTGAAGCTGCAAGGACAAATATACCCCCTGCTAATTTTTTTCCAGTCATATAAACTCCCAATAGCATTCAAACTTTATATGACTATTAATATTACAATAAAAACCTTCTTATGAATTTTTGTTTTTCTTTTTAAGTCTTTCATTCCTTCTCAATTCAGCATCTATGTAATCCTTCTTTTCTTCTTCCGTTTCTGGAAAAAGAGCTGGTACCGGTTTGGGATTCCCTTCATTATCAAGTGCCACAAAAGCTATAAATGCTCTGCTTGTCATATTCACAATATTATTTCTGTAGTCTTCTCTATAAACTTTTATAGTTACTTCCATTGAAGTATTTCCTGTCCATGTTACCTTTGAAGAAAGCCTTACCATTTCTCCCACATGAATAGGATGCCTGAAATCAAGACTGTCCAATGCTACAGTAGCTACAATACTGTTTGAATGTCTTGAAGCTGACATCGCTCCTGCAATATCAATCCATTGCATAAGCCTTCCCCCAAGTAAATTCCCAAGCAGGTTCGTATCATTCGGAAGAACAAGCTCCGTCATTTCAACGACCGATTCTGAAGGCTTTTTACCATTTAAACCGTTTACATTTTCGTTTACAAAATCATTCATTAATTTTACCCCCGTAGTTTTTTTTCAAGTCTTGCAATCCTTTTTTTTATATCATAAAAATATGTTTTATTTCTATTTTCCATTAACAATCCTGTTCTTACTGCACCTTTCACAATATCAAGCGCTTTTCCCGGATTCTTCTCCTTGTGCTCATAGTATTTTGCAAGTTCAATTACGGGAAACATTGATAAATTTCTGTTTTGAGATATCATACCTTTCCAGTGTTTCACAGCCTTTTGATAATCCTGTTTTTTCTTATACATATATGACAGCCTTCTTGTTGCTGTTTGTCTTATATATCCGTTCTTTGAATGCAAACATTTTTCAAGGCATTCTATACTAATATCATATTCTTCATTAAATTCAAAAATCCTGCCTGCCCCCAACAGTTCATGATTACCATCAGTTTTTTCAAAAGGTCTTTCAATCATACTGCACAGCTTTTTTAATAAACTTACCATGGATAGTATATCAAGCCTGTTATGATGAAATATTTTTTTAATTTCCACAGTGTCCCTGTTTTCAATATAGTTAAAATACATTGATGGTATCAATTCTCCCGGGATATCATCATCTCTGAATTCACCAAGAATTTTTTCTTCCAAATTTATAAGCCTGCAGTTTTCCAGTTTATTCTTCCATATTCTTCTTGCAGGATACAAAAGATCAATATTTACAGGTTCATTTATTGAAGGTTTTATTCTGTTAAAAATAAACCTTGACAAAATAAGATTCCAGTCAAATGCTTTCCCATTAAATGTTACAATCATACTATAGCCTGACAGTAATTCGTTAAAAGCAGTAAGCAGTGCATTTTCCTCATCATAGTCCCTCATAAAAAACTGTTTTACAACAAACATATCATTATCAAAAAATCCTGTTCCTATCAGAAATGCTACCGTACCGGCTCCACCTGAAAGTCCCGTAGTCTCAGTATCAATAAATAATGCATTCGAAATATCTGAATAATCATTATCCTTTGCCATTAATAGGGAAATGTTGTCCCTGCTTGTTTCAAGAAGTTTTCCAAGGGATATTCCACCATGAATATATGACAGTGGATATCTTTTTTTAACAGTAATAAAAGTTCCGTTTTTATTTTTACTTATGTTTCCCAGTTCCGAATACATTTCATCTCTTCCTTAATTTACGGTGCTTTTTTTTCTTGTTTTTTTTCGTATCAATAATACGTTCCAGTAAAATTAAAGTAAGTTCTTTCGGATTTATCTCATCCGAAAATTCATTTAAAGGCCCCACACATGATGGACATCCATATTCACAGCTGCAATTTTTAATCATTCTGTAAGCAAGTAAAAATAATTCTTCATGAAGTTCAAAAAGCTTATTTCCAAAACCAACCCCGCCCGGATAACTGTCATAAATATATATGGCAGGCCTCTTACTAAACGATGACCTTACCTCGTATACAACTTTTATGTCTCTGGGATCACACATAAGGAATACAGGAGCTGCGTTTGCCAATATGTTCGACAGCCCTGTCAAAGCATTTTTTACATCCCTTTCAGACATATCACTTGTTATTCCCTTTGAAAAGCTTACCCAATACGAAGTTGTATGCATATTAAGTTCCGGTAGATTTACCGGACCTGAGCCAATGTTCTCATGAGTATATAGTTTTATTTTTTTGAACATGGTAACAATACAAGATACTCTTACCTCTCCAAAACTTTTTTGTATAACACCTTGCTCCTTGTTTCTAAAAACGTCAAGTACTTTAAGTTCAACTGAAAGTTTTGCATCCGTATAATAATCTACACTAACCTTTCTTGCATAAGCTTTTTTGTTTTTAAAATCAAGTTTTTCAATTTGGTACTGCTGTCCCTCATGCATATATATGGCTTCCTCATGAATAATCATTGGTGCACTGAAACGGTCTATCTCCCCTATGGATTTATGTGAAGGTTCTGATATGTCAATAATTACAAAATTTTCATTTGATGCAGTTCTGAGATTTATTTCACTTGCGGGAAATATTTCAGACATCCAGTGCCATCGTTTTCCAACATGCCTTACAAGCCGTACTTCTTCCATATACGATAATATCTCAGCGGTTGTATCGACACCAAAAATCTCACCTTCATCAAATGGGAGTTCAAACGCGGCACATTTAACATGATTATATAAAATATCAAAATTATCCGGATTAATAAGGCCATTTTCAGGAGTATTGCCAAAGAAATACTCAGGATTTGTTACTATAAATTGATCCAGGGGACTGCTGCTTGCTATAAATAATGCTACAGATACATTTGACCGCCTTCCCGCTCTGCCTGCCTGCTGCCATGTACTCGCAATTGTACCCGGATATCCACATATTATACATGCCTCAAGGCTGCCTATGTCTATCCCCAGTTCAAGTGCGTTTGTACTTACAACGCCGGTTATTGTACCTTCCTTAAGCCCTTTTTCTATTTCTCTGCGAAGCTCCGGAAGATATCCGCCCCTGTACCCTCTTATGCATTTATTTGCATTTCCCTTTCTTTTAATTGTATCTTTTAAATATGTAACCAATATCTCGGTATTTAATCTGCTTCTTGTAAAAATTATAGTTCTTATTTTATTTGCAATAAATTCAACAGAGAACTTTCTTGCTTCCATTATACTGCTTTTTCTTATTCCAAGTTCGCTGTTTATTACAGGGGGATTATAAAAAATTATATGTTTTCCTCCTGCCGGTGCACCGTTATTATCTACCAGAACTGCTTTTGAGCCTGTTATTTTTTCCGTAAGCTCAAGCGGATTTGCTATTGTAGCAGAGCAGCATATAAACTGTGGATTTGCTCCGTAAAAATTACATATTCTTTTAAGCCTTCTTATTACATTTGCAACATGGCTTCCAAAAACTCCCCTGTAATGATGTATTTCATCTATAACCACATAATTTAAATTCTCAAACAGTCCTGTCCATTTTGTATGATTTGGTAGTATACCTCCATGAAGCATATCCGGATTTGTAACAACTATGTGCCCTGCTTGTCTTATGGTTTTTCTTGCAGACCTTGGTGTATCGCCATCATATGTGAAGGTTTTTATATTTGTACCCGTATCTTTAATCAACCCGTAAAGCTCATTCAATTGATCCTGTGATAAAGCTTTTGTAGGGAAAAGGAATAATGCTCTTGATTCATTGTTTTTAAGTATCGCATCAAGTACCGGGACATTATAACACAATGTTTTTCCTGATGCTGTAGGTGTAACAACAACAACATTCTTACCTTTATGTATTTCTTCAATTGCATCAGCCTGATGAGAATACAATCTTCTTATTCCCCTCTGTTCCATAACATCTCTTATACGGTAATCAATCCAATCAGGGAAATCCTTGTATGACCCCGGTTTTTCAGGAATTTCAACCCATTCTGTTATGTTGCTGTTTATATCTTCCTTATTTTTAAATCTTTCCAAAACCTGCTCAAGATTCAAATATATCTCTCCTGTTCGAACATATATTCTAAAGTATACAATATATTGATTAAAATGTAAAGACAAAAATTTGATTGAATTCTTTTTGGCTATTGTATATTTTTAAATTTTAACATATAATTATATTAGGAATTTAATAAATTTTATAAGGGGGAGTTATTATTGAACGCGTATGTTAACATAAGTAATGAGTTAAAATCATTCTTCAGTAACCATCGTATATTTAAAGTCTTGTTACCTCTTGATGTAGTCCTTGTTATAGGATGTGTTATATTATTGATTCTTGGTAATTTTATATTTAATTTAGGTATATTTACTACATTTATCTATTGGGGATTTATACTTGGATTACTATTGGCATATGCTAATTTCCATCAGCAATTCCTTTATATAGGGCTTTTAGCATATGGCGCAATGAATCTGCTTTCATTTATAATATATCTTTTTAATGCCATTTTTAAAGGATATAGAATTTCAAGCCTTAGTTCATTGGTTACCGGAATAATTTTTGCAGGTTTAGGTTATCTTGTGCTAAAGCAAAGCAATATTGATAATAACTCTAAATAATATTATTTAATAAATAAGGAGGTTTATTACATGCCAGGTTTTTTTGAAAACATCAGTAAAAAAGCAGGGGAAGCAGTAAAAAAATCAGGGGACCTTGTCGAAATAACAAAACTTAATATGAATATAACGAATGAAGAGGGAAAAATACAAACAATATATAAAGACATTGGTAAAAAGGTATATGACAATTATTGCAATAATGAAAAGGTTGATGAGTTGTTTGTTGATGATTGCACCAAAATTAAGGAACACGAAAATACAATCCTTGATTTGAAAAATAAAATAATGGAAATTAAAAGTATTAAAATCTGTACAAATTGCGGAGCAGAAATAGATAAATCCGTTGTATTCTGTCCCAAATGCGGAGCAAAACAGGATGTATCAGAGCCTAATCAACCCTAGAGAAGCCTTGGACAAAAGTCCCGCACATCATATTTCTGTCCAAAACTCCTAGATTTCTACTTGCCATATACATCAAGTAATGTTTACCTTTTATCGATATTTACCAGCTTGTTGAAAAGCTGTTGAGTTTATCGTGTAAACTTATTGTTTATCTTACTCTATTTTATTTATCCTATTCCAAGAAAATGTCTTGTATAATTCATAATTACTCCACTGAATATAAGGCCTATACCCATAAGCACAATACTGAATATTATCAGATACAGTCCGGATCTATTTCCTCTTTTAGTCGTAAGAATCCCCATTGTAACTCCTAATATACCAAAAATAAAAGGATATGCAAACAGCGATATTATTGCTGCAATCCAGCCTATTATAAGGAATAATCTGCTTCTTGATACACTTTCTTCGTGTTGTGTTTCTTCCAAATTATTTATATCTTCCATAAAATCACCCGTAGTATATTATTTCTTATATTACGGCAATTATTCATTACATTGATTTATACTACTGCATTTATAAAGGAGTAAAAAGTTTTTCGAGAAGTATTTGTCGGTTTTTCCCATCATCAGGGTATTGTACGCTATTTACCACAATATCATATTTCCCGTTAAAGTGTTTAGTCATTGAATGGCTTTTAAACAGGTTTATTAATTTCTCTTCCGCTTTTTCTGCCCCCTCTTTATTTGTAAAAGGCAGTAATACTAAAAGTATTCCTCTCTCTATTGAAAAACATGTATCCGTAGTCCTGAATCTTGAACGTATAATGAATTTCATAATACTTCCAATTTCTTCTTTTTGCTTTGAGCCAATTCTTATATCTTTTCCCATTCCTATCGGGAATATTGATATCTTTATAACTGCCAGATTGTATTGTCCTCTACCTGCCGCACTTATTTCCCTTTCAATCATTTCAGAAGAACTAAATGTTATCATGTCCTCATTCTCTTCATCAAACAGGCCATTAATTTTCATATAATAACACCCCTTTAATTAGCTTCTCTGAATATTTTAGTTTCTCCTGAAAAATAAATTGCAGATTAATACTAGCTGTAACACTAATTATAAAGCTGTTAAATATAACTTACTATAAGATCTCCAACTTCTTTTGTTCCCATCCCCATTTTACCCGCTCCAAGATTTCTTATATCATTTTTAACTGCCTTCATTATTGCATTCTCTATTGCATTTGCTGCTTTTTCTTCTCCTATCTGTTCTAGCAACATTTGCCCTGCCGCTATAGCTGCAAGCGGATTAATAACATTTTTACCCGTATACTTAGGTGCAGAACCACCTATTGGTTCAAACATTGATACACCTTCCGGATTAATATTGCCTCCTGCTGCAATTCCCATACCTCCCTGTATAACAGCACCAAGGTCTGTAATAATATCACCAAACATGTTATCTGTTACTATTACGTCAAAAAACTCTGGATTTTTAACCATCCACATGCACGTGGCATCGACATGTGCATAATCTGTTTCAATATCAGGATATTCTTTAGCAACATCATAAAAAGTTCTTTCCCATAAACTAAATGCATACGTAAGTACATTTGTCTTGCCGCAAAGTGTAAGTTTTTTTCTCTTGTTTCTTTTCCTTGTATATTCGAATGCAAATCTTATACATCTTTCTACACCTCTTCTGGTATTTATTGATTCCTGGATTGCAATTTCCTCCGAAGTACCTTCTTTCAAAAAACCTCCCGAACCTGTATATAATCCTTCAGTATTTTCTCTTATAACCACAAAGTCAATATCTTCAGCTCCCTTATTTTTAAGAGGTGTATCTACGCCTTCATAAAGAATAACAGGCCTTAAATTTATGTATTGATCCAATTTAAAACGAAGATTTAACAGTATGCCTTTTTCAAGTATACCCGGCTTTACATCCGGATGTCCTATTGCTCCAAGAAGTATTGCATCTTTTGATTTTATTTTGGAAATATCATTATCATCCAGTACAACACCGGTTTTTAAGTATCTTTCCCCTCCAAAATCAAATTCTTCCATTTCAATTGCAAACCCAAACTTTTTACTAGCTGCCTTCAATACCTTAACGGATTCGGCTGAAACTTCAGGCCCTGTTCCATCTCCGCCTATTATACCTATATTGTATTTTTTCACGATATACACCTCGCTAATTTTTTTTAACTTTATGGAAGTCTCTCCCAGAAAAATTTCTTATCTAAATATAACTTATTAACAAATATTACTCTATTATTGCCGAAAGCAACCAATAAATTTGAAAATTATAGCATTCCTTCATTAATACTAGCCATGAGAATTATCTCACAGGCAATGTATTAAGAATCAACCTTATATTCAGCTTTAGTTTTATCTTCTTTAAAATAATTGGAACATATATCTAATAAAACCTTAATTTTCATTCATCCTTGATACCATATTTCTTCTTGAATTTTTCAACACGGCCGCCGGTATCAACATATTTCTGTTTTCCGGTAAAAAACGGATGACACTTTGAGCATATCTCCACACGAAGTTCTTTTTTTGTAGAACCAGTTGTAAAAGTCTCTCCACATGCACATCTAACTACTGCCTGCTGATATTTCGGATGTATCCCTTCCTTCATATTTTCACCTGCTTTCCTGTTAAGTAATACAAACGCGCTGTTTATTCTAACACAAAACATTTATGCATGCAAGTAACTAATACATACTTTTTTCTACAAAAGCTACATTGATGCTTTTTACAAACTCATCATTTGTTTTTGTTTGAATAAGCCTGTTGATAATTGTTTCAGTTACCTCAGCATTGCCCATATTACTCATAGCTTTTCTTATAGCCCAGATACTTTCAAGTTCTTTTTGATTTAGAAGCACCTCTTCTCTTCTTGTACCTGATTTATTAATGTCTATTGCAGGAAATATCCTTTTTTCTGATAATTTTCTATCAAGATGTAACTCCATGTTACCCGTTCCCTTAAATTCCTCATATATTACATCATCCATTCTACTTCCTGTCTCTATGAGTGCTGTTGCAATAATCGTTAAACTACCTCCAAATTCTATGTTCCTTGCTGATCCAAAAAACCTCTTAGGACTATGAAGTGCTCCCGGATCAAGCCCTCCTGAAAGTGTTCTACCCGTTGGAGGTATAGACATATTGTATGCTCTTGCAAGCCTTGTTATACTGTCAAGAAGTATTACAATATCTTTTTTATGTTCAACCAATCTCTGCGCCCTGTCAAGAACCATTTCCGCAACCTTGATGTGATGCTCCGGAACCTTGTCAAAGGTTGAATATATAATTTCTGCTTTTGTAGAACGCTGCATATCAGTTACCTCTTCCGGTCTTTCATCTATAAGCAGTATTATAAGCTCCATTTCCGGATAATTTTTTGTTATACTGTTTGCTATCTTTTTGAGAAGAATAGTTTTGCCAGCTTTCGGAGGTGAAACAATCATACCACGTTGTCCTTTTCCTATAGGTGCAATCAAGTCTATAAGCCTTGTTGAAAGTTCTCTTTGATTTGTTTCCAGCGTAATTCTTTTCTCAGGAAATATAGGAGTCAGGTATTCAAACGGTACCCTTTTCTGAGCTGTTTCAGGTGAATCGCCATTTACATCCTGAACATACAAAAGCGCCTGAAATTTTTCTCCGTCCTTTGGTATTCTTCCTTTACCCAGTATTTTATCCCCTGTCTTTAAATTAAATCTTCTGATTTGGGATGGAGATACATATATATCCTTTGGCCCGGAAAGGTAATTATCACCTCTTAAAAATCCATATCCATCGGGAAGAACTTCAAGAACTCCTTCTACAGGGTCCTCACTCTCTATTTTTTCAACGCCATTTTGTGAACTGTTCCATGTTCCTCTTTTTTTATCAAGATAACTGACTTTCCCTTTTTCTTCCTGTTTGTCCTGTTCTTTGGATACTTTTTCTTCCTTTTCTTTAATATCCTCTGTTTCTACTGATGACTCTTCCATACTTTCAGAAACTTCAATACTTTCGGATTTTTTACGTCTTCCTCTTTTTATTTTCTGTTTTTTCTTATTGTTTTTTTCTGCGCTTTTTTTCTCCTTTTTCTCTTCCTCAATCACTTCATCGGGAGATATTTCAAATTCAGTCTTTTTACTTTCTTCACCTGCTTGTTCTATAGCTTCAATAAGTTGTTTTTTCCTTAGCGTTGTAATACCTTTTATTCCCATCATTTTAGCTATATAACGCAGATCCTGCAATTTTTTTTTAGATAAATCAATTTGTTCCATAATTCACCACCTGATATTTTTTAATAAACCTAAATTTTTTAAAGAATCTGTCAAAAACCTGTTTTTTTAATTAAAAGAAGAATTTTTGAAGTTCACCAGCAAATTATAGCATTAGAGACATCAAAAGTCAAGGTTTTATGAGAATGGGGTCATATATTCCGCTGTTTCTTTTTCCGATAATAATACTGTCTTTTTCAAATATTCCCTTAATATCTTCATTTGAGGAGGCTTTTATAAATTCATTGGCTTTACATTTTTTACATCTTATGTCTATTCCCCTGGGCATCAGATTAAGTTCAAAATCATTACTGCCACATTCACATAACAATTCTCCTTTCCCCGCAATATCATGAATCCTGTTAAGGACATCAAGCATTACTCTGTTATTTTTAAAATAACTTTCATAACCTGACATATCTACAATATTATCAAATTCTCTTTCAAGGGTATCAACCTTCTGCACTACCTTATAATATACACCCAGGAAACAATGCCTTATTCCTGTAACAGGGCATTTGTATTCTTTTATACAATCATCTTTAAATAAATTTTTAGGTATAGTGTACGTGTGTATGCCTCCACATCCTATGCAAGGTACTGTTAAATAAAGTTCTCTATTTCTACGCACACCTACTGTAATATGTGAATATCCGCACTTGCACCTAAAACTGCACTCCAGGTAATCAGTATTTATTTTAAATAACGAAAAACTGAAAAACTGGAAGCTTCCGCAAAACGGGCACTTATACGAAATTGTAACATCCGTATTCAATACCATTTTTTTGCCACCTCTATAATTATTATTCGCCAGAGGTGCAAAAATTCCTGCATGATATACAAATTATTAATTGCTTATTTTTTTATGCCAATCATACCTTTTCTGTATTTCTCGCTTTCCCAGCCATTTATAAATGCTTTCTGCTCGTCTGTCATTATTTTCAGGTTAAGTCCTACTTTTCTTATCGTATTGATAATATAAGTAACTGCAGCAACGGTTTCCTCAATAGTCAGCGCCGTTTCATAATCTGCATTATACGTAATACCCTCTTCACTTATAACAACAACAGGATTTTTGCCTGCTTCTTCTATTGTCAGATTTTTATTAAGGTATACAATCTGATCCGGATAAAGTGTATAACTTTCAAAATAGTCTTTATCAAATATTTTTTTATCGCTGTAATTATTCTCTATAAATTTTGTTTTGCTTATATATGAGTCACTCTTATTTCTTTCTATTTCAATATCCGGAAATTTATTTAAATTAAAATGATCTTTTATAATAAGGTTTATCTTTTCATGCATACCAATACACTCTTCAATATTATCGGAATTAACTATAAGCCCATGATTTTCAAGAAATACGGCATCCGGGAAACTCCCTTTTTTATTAATACAGTCTTTTATTACTTCCTTTATCTTTATTGTAAGATTAAATCCCGGATTTACATATGGAACCCATGCCACACGATATTCCCCATTGTTAAATATATCATTTACCAATTTTTTCCCTTCTTTTGAACAACTTAATATATTTGCATATACCGAATGTGTATGTATCACATATTTTTTAAGTACGGAATGAAATCCTGTTTCTACTGATGGCCTGAGTTTTTTAATGTTTTCCGATTCTATTACGCTTTTTCTTAAAAACTCACCACTCTCTTTTCCATAATCTTTGTCAATATCGAGATTAATATTCTCAAAATAATTTTTTATCATGTTATATTTAACAATAACAAAGCCTTCATCAGGTGAAATCTGTTTAAGCTTAAATCCTGAAGCCTTCACAGCCATCAATTCCGTGTCTAGCTTTACAGAAGTATTCCCTCCACCCCCCTGTATATAATCTGTCTTATTTCCAACAGCCTGCGATATTCTTATAAGTTCCTTAATATAATTGTTTTTTTTGTTCATCCTATAATCTCCTCTCCTATTCTATTCTGAAAACGTGATATGCATTGGATTACGGTGTCAGGTATCTTCCTTCCGCTCCTCATTTATTACATATTAACTCCTGGCTCAGTACTCACCTTCCTTGTACTCCTTGCTTCTGACGTTTTCATGTTATGTTAATACAGTCACTGTCATGACTGTCTATTTATTTATTCACTATCTTTTGAATAATACTTTTTTTTCATAATCACTCACATTCTCCAACCATGACGGCCCTACAGGTACATTATGGTCAAGGCAGTATTTATCCCATACGGCACCGAATGGCAGCGTTTTGAATTCTTCCATAAGAGCAAGTCTGTTACCTAATTTACCTTCTTTTTCAGCTTCAATAAGCATATCAGTCGGTTCAAGCATTGATATAAGAATAGCCTTAATTGCAGCCCTTGTTCCTGTAACCCATGCTATTATCCGGTTTATGCTCGCATCAAAGAAATCGAGTGCAAAATGTACCCGGTCATATGCGTTACATCTTTTTAGTTCCTGTGTTATTGCAAGTAGGTCATCATTCAAAATAACCACGTGATCGCTGTCCCAACGGACACCTCTGCTAACATGCAATAGAAGTTCATCAAGATATACAAGCATTGATGATATTTTGTCTGAAATCGTTTCCGTAGGGTGGAAATGCCCTGCATCCAGGCATAGCATAACATCATTTTTCAGTGCATATCCCATATAGAATTCATGAGACCCTGTAACATAAGCCTCAGAACCTATACCAAACAGCTTACATTCCACAGAATCCAGAATATGTCTCCTGTCATATTTTTTTTCAAGAATTTCATCCAGAGAATCCTTAAGTATTTTTCTTGCTGTAAACCTGTCAGCAGGTAAATCTTTTGAACCATCAGGAATCCAGATATTATTAATACATGGTGTTCCCAGGTATTTCCCAATTTCTGAGGCTATTTCCCGGGATACTTTCCCGTGCCTTATCCAAAAAGAACGAACATTTTTATCCGTACTGGCAATTGTATAACCTGAATCAGCCATTGGATGTGAAAAGAAACTTGGATTGAAATCAATTCCTATACCTTTTTCTTTAGCCCACTCAATCCATTTTTTAAAATATTCGGGTTTAAGTTCATCCCTCTCCACCTTTTTCCCATCTGTTTCCGCATACATTGCATGAAGGTTAACTCTATGTTTTCCAGGAATAAGGCTTAATGCTTTACCTATATCCTGCCGCAGTTCTTCGCCATTTTTTGCCTTTCCGGGATAATTTCCTGTAGCAAGTATTCCTCCACCGGAAAGTTCATCTACCCCTTCAAAACCTGTTACATCATCTCCCTGCCAGCAGTGCAGAGAAATAGGTATTTTTTCAAGGTCTTTTTGTACGGCGTCCGTATCAATTTCATATCCCTTATACACACTTTTCGCAAGCTCATATCTTTCATTTATACTTTTGCCAGTATCATCCCCATATGCCATAACCATATTACCTCCTATATTTTATAATTTTTATATTTTAATTATTTTCTTGAACCTTTCATAAGCATTATCCCACTTTTCCGTTTCTTTGGGAAGGTATTCCTCAACCGGAAATGACCTTTTTATAATTTCCCTTACTTCTCCTGTATCTGATGCCTCATTTAATGCAATAAGCTGGACGCAAAGATTACCTGTAGCCGTCGCTTCAACCGGCCCTGCTTTTACAGGCCTTCCAATAGATGAAGCAGTGAATTGTGAAAGTATTTTACTCCTGCAGCCTCCACCCACAATGTGAAGAATCGGTATTCTTTCTCCTGTAATTTTTTCCAGGCCTTCAAGTGACATTCTGTACTTTAATGCCAGGCTTTCCATAATACATCTCACAATCCCCGATTTACCTTTGGGGACAGTCTGCCCTGTCTTCTTACAATATTCAATAATCTTTTCTGGCATATTCCCGGGGGTATAAAAAATATCATCATCGGGGTCTATAAACGATACAAATTCATCCGCTTCTTCAGCATTGTCTTCAAGTTCGTCATATGTCATTTTTTCCCCTTCCTTGTCCCATTCTCTTTTGCATTCCTGGAATATCCAAAGCCCCATAATGTTTTTAAGAAGCCTTGTTGTCTTATTAAAACCCCCTTCATTTGTATAATTTAAATTATACGTTGTATCGTTTATTATTGGTTTCGAAAGTTCAACCCCAAGAAGAGACCATGTTCCACTGCTTAAGTATGCATATGTCCCTCCTGAAGATGGTACCGCAACCACAGCACTTGCTGTATCATGCTGGGCAACGGCAATTACCGGGATATCTCCCGTATTTAATTCCTCTTTTATAATACCGGATATTTTCCCTACAATTGTTCCTGGTTCTATAATACCAGTAAATATATTACAGGGTATCCCAAGCTTTTCTAACATTTCATATGCCCATGTCCTTGTTTTTGCCTCCAGCATCTGCGAAGTACTTGCTATGGTATATTCAGTATTTTTTATACCTGTCAGAAAATAATTTAAAAGGTCCGGCGTAAAAAGCATTGTTTTGGTCTTTTCCAATATATATTGATCAAATTCCTTCATTGATAATAATTGATATAATGTATTAAATTTCTGAAATGCTATTCCCGTCAAATCATATATTTCTCTGTGTTGTATTTTTTTACATGCTTTATCAATCATACCTTCTGTCCTGCTGTCCCTGTAATGAACAGGATTTCCGAGTAATTCACCATTATTACCCAGCAGCCCGTAATCAACTCCCCATGTATCCGTACCTATTCCTGCAATATCTTTATTGCCCAGATTCTTACTCTTTAAAATACCCTGTTTCATTTCATGAAAAAGCCTTAGTATATCCCAGTGTAATATACCGTTAATATTTACGGGATCATTTGAATATCTGTGAATTTCTTCCAGTGTCAGTTTTTCTCCGTCGAATGAACCTAAAATAGCACGTCCGCTGCTTGCTCCATAATCAAAAGCTAGTAATTTAAGCATATGATATCCTCCTCTTTATTGGGTGTCAAGGGGACGGGGTTATTGACACCCTTTGTTCTTTCCAGTTAGGTGTCAATAACCCCGTCCCCTTGACACCCTTATTCTTGTGCCTAAATCAGGATATTTCCCAATTGTTTCTTCTGAAAACATACCCAAATTAATATTTTTTGTAGCTGCCCTTTCATGACCTATAAGTGCCCACGTAGAATCAAACAGGTGGCTGAATTCCTTTTTCGCCAATGATTCACATATAAAATGCTGCCTTGGTGAATTTATATCTTCACCGCTTATTTGAAACAAATTATGTTTTTCACAAAGGCTCATGACTTTTTTTAATTGCTCAATGGAATTTCTTGAAGGCATATAGGTAACTGCGTTGAAGCCCAAGTCTTTTATAGCCTGAAACAAAAGTTCAATATAATCATCTTCAAACTTCTGTGTTTTTTTATCTCCCGTAACAGATTCACCAACATCTCCAAGGTATGCATATGCTGCAATAGCTCCGGTATTATCCGCAAGTCTTAAAATGTCCCTTACATCCGGGCATTCCTTTTTGGCATTAATATAAAATTTTTCAACCATATCGCTTTTTAATGCTCCCAGTACATCATACTCATAAAATTCATTTTTTGTATCAATAAGGTATTCTTTTATTTTAGGCTTTATATCTATCAATAATTTGTTTTCCAGAAAATCCACAATTTCCTTGCCCTTCCCGTATTTTTTTACAAGTTTTTTTGAAAGTGCAAACAGTATGTGCCTTTCTGTTATACTTCCACCCTCACTGCTTAACGAAATTGGGACAATATCATTGTCATAATCAAGGTATATCCCGAATGGTTTCGTAATATCATTAATTCTGAGTGTCATTAGCTTGTTTCGTTTATTTCTTTCTTCCCGATACGGTTTAAAGTATTCGTTTATTTTATCAATCTTTGTGTGCGGTATGCCATGAAGTGCTATATATGCAATGGAATTCTGATCAGGGTTATTCAGTCTTCTGCCTTCCAAAGGTGTATTATGAAAACTTGCACGGCACTCAACCCCAATCGTTGTAGCAATACCTGCAATTTCACCTGCTTTTATAAACTCTCTTGCTCCACTTATTGAATCATGGTCCATAATCCCTGCAGTAGCAAGTCCTGCCTTATAAGCCATCCAAACCGCTTTTGCAGGATAATATGGTGAAAAGGAGTATTTTGTATGTATGTGATTATTTATAAATTTCTCTTTATGCTGTATTTGTATTTCATTTCTGTCAGCCATATCCTTAAGCTTTCTCAGGCTTTCAAATCTTACATCAATACTTCTATTGTTAAGCTGTTCCGAAAGCCTTTCATATTTTTTATCCATAAAAACCTCCTTGCTGTTTTTATCCACTATTATTTAATGTAGCTTTGACTGCTGAATTGCGGCACTGGCTACTGGCTACTTTAGCTATAACTGCAAGCCACGCTATTACCTAACGCATTTCCTGGCCTCCTGTAACATTTATTGCCTGTCCTGTCATATAGTTTGCCTGTTCCGATGCGAGAAACACCATTATATTTGCTACATCTCCATACGTACACGACCTTCCAAGCGGTACCTGATTCAAATATTTCTGCCTTACTTCTTCCACAGTCAGTCCCTGATTTTTCGCATATTGGTTGAACAGGCTGTTTGGTCCTTCATTCCACAGGGGTGAATCAAGTAAATTTCCGGGGCAAATTGCATTAACCCTTATGTTATACTCAGCCAGCTCAAGTGCAAGGCTCTGTGTCAGGCCTATACCTGCAAATTTCGATGTCGCATAGGCAGAATTCTTATATGAGCCTTTTTTACCGGATTTGCTGTTTATCTGAATTATGTTTCCTCTCCGATTCGGTATCATTACATTTGCTGCAGCTTTTGCACAAAGGAAATATCCCGTAAGATTTATATCTATCATTTTCCTCCATTGTTCCAGCGGGAATTCCACAACAGGTTTTGCAATCAATATAGCCGCATTTGATACAAGCAGATCAAGCTTCCCGTAATGTTCAACCGCTTCTTCTACCATTGCATTAACCTGGTTTTCATCAGATACGTCAACCTTTACCGCAACAGCTTCTGTTAAACTGTCTGCTACAGTTTTTGCAGAATTATAATTTATATCTGCTACGACTATTTTATATCCTTCCCTGTCCAGTCTCCTTGCAAGTGCCTCTCCAAGCCCCTGTGCAGCCCCTGTTACAATTGCGGTTTTTCCGTTTATTTTCATATTGTTATTATTTTTGTTCATAAAATCTGCCTCCATTCATTCTTATTTTATTCTTTCATATTATACAAACATCATTATTTTCAGCCTCTTTCTTTACATCATTGGGAAGCCCTTTATCACATATCCATACATCAAGGTCACTCAGCGATGCATAAGTAAACGGCAGATTTTTATTTATCTTTGAGGAATCCATAAGCATTACAACTTTTTTTGCCCGTTTTACAACTTTACGTTTTAATTCAGATTCGTATATGTTTGATACGGTAAATCCACTTTCTAATGAAAACCCCGATGCTGCCATAAAAGCTATATCAATGTTAATCCTGTCCAGGAATGCCCCTGCATCAGGTCCGGACACGGAAAGAGTATTCCTGTTTATAAGCCCACCCAATGTTACAACGGATATCCTCAGTTTCTTTACTAATTCCAGTCCTGTATTCATACCGCTTGTAACAATGGAAAAATTATCATCCGGCAAGATTTTAGCCAGGCACATTACAGTACTTCCCGCATCAAAATAAATTGATCTGCTGTTCTCAACAATTTTTACCGCTTTTTGTGCAATAAGTACTTTTTCTTCTACATTCTCTGATGCCCTTCTCGAATATGCATCTTCTTCCCCATTTATACTCTGAAGCTTTTTGGAACTTACTGCTCCTCCATAAGTACGGATGGCATATCCTTCATTTTCGAGACTTATGAGGTCCCTTCTCAATGTCATTACCGAAACCTCGGGAAAGATCTCCTTCAGCTGCTGTAGCTGAACCTCCCCTTTATTGTCTAGTATTTGTATTATATGGCTTTTTCTCCCGTTACTCATTTAACCACATCCCATATATATGTTCACTTCTATATCCCCAGTTTGTTAAGCCTTATCTGCTCATTTGGAGTAAAATTATTACCTGCCACATAACCTTTAATCGGTAATATTTTCTCATGTATTGCATCAATAATCCATTCAGGTTGTGGGAAGAAATATTCTTCAAGCTCATATGCCGGAGTAATCCAATTCTTCGCACCAATAACAACGGGAGGTGCATCCAGATAATCAAAGGCCAGTTCACTTATATTCCTGGCAAAATCATTCAAATGTGAACCTCTTTCGCAGGCATCACTTGTCAGTAGAATTTTCCCCGTCTTTTTTACTGACTCTATTACTTTTTCGTAATTGAACGGTACAAGGCTTCTCGCATCAATTATTTCAACTGATATCCCGTATTCCTTTTCAAGAATCTTTGCTGCGTCAAGCACACGATAAAGTGTTGCGCCTACAGTTAATATTGTTATGTCTTTCCCCTTTTTTTTAACATCAGGTTCACCTATTGGCACTTCGTAATATTCCTCCGGTACACCACCTTTATGAAAATATTCTCCAATATCATAAATTCTCTGACTCTCAAAGAATATTACCGGATCCGTTCCCATAAGTGCACTGTTCATTAAACCTTTGGCATCATAAGGAGTAGCGGGGAAAACTGTCTTAATGCCGGGAATATGTGATACAAGTGAAGTCCAGTCCTGTGAATGCTGTGCTCCATATTTTGAACCAACTGATACTCTGATTACAACTGGCATTTTCAGGAGGCCTGCGCTCATTGACTGCCATTTTGACAACTGATTGAATATTTCATCTCCTGCTCTTCCCATAAAGTCACAGTACATTAGCTCTGCTATTACCCTTCCACCTTCAATACCATATCCTACTGCCGAACCTACAATTGCCCCCTCTGAGATTGTTGTATTAAAAAGCCTGTGATAAGGCAATGCTTCTGTTAATCCTCTGTATACGGCAAAAGCTCCACCCCAGTCCCTGTTTTCTTCACCGAATGAAACAAGTGTGGGATCGGTATAAAATTTATCCAGTACAGCTTCAAATATCCCGTCTCTCAACTGATATACCCTGTTTTTTGATACAACCTTTCCATCCTGTTCTGCAGTTCTTATCTTATTTTTTATCTGCTTTAGTCTTGGATTATCCACTTTTGGAATAAGTGTCTCACATTCTCTGTCATCCATCTTTTCAATTTTCATATTTGAGAACATCATATCCCCGATAGCATTTGGGTTTTTAACAATATTCATTCTTGGTGATATGCTGTCATCTGTAGCAAGCTTGCATATATTTGTTATAAGTTCAACAGAGTTGTCAAGAATCAATCCTAATTCGTTCTCAGTCCCAACTTTTGCTTTTAAAAGTTCATCCTTGTAGGTTATAAGGGGGTCAATTTCCTTCCATGCCTCAATTTCCTCTTTTGTCCTGTAGCTTGAAGCGTCTGACGGAGAATGCCCTGTAAATCTATATGTCAGAACATCCAGGAGAACCGGCCCATTCTTTTCTTCAATAATCTGTTTTTTTCTTCTGATTGCGTCGATAACCGCCAGCGGATTATAACCATCAACACGCTCTGCATGCATTCGTTCAGGATTAACACCTGCGCCGACTCTTGCAAGTATTCCATAACCCATTGTCTCTCCGGACGTCTGTCCGCCCATGCCATATTGATTATCGGAGAAACTTATTATAAGGGGAAGCCCTCCCCTGTATTCTTCTTCCCATAGTTTCTTGTACTGGTCCATTGTCGCCATGCACATAGCTTCCCATACAGGCCCGCATCCCATTGACGCGTCTCCGATGTTGGCTATTACCACTCCTTTTTTTCTGTTGATTTTTTTATAGAGTGCAGCTCCAACGGAAATATCAGCAGAACCACCTACTATTGCATTGTTGGGATATATGCCAAACGGTGTACAAAACGCATGCATCGAACCTCCCAGGCCTTTTTGAAAACCTGTTTCTCTCGCGAATATTTCTGCAAGTGTCCCATATAGAAGGAAATTTACTGCAAGTTCCTTTGTATCTTTATAATTCTTCTTATCTTCAATAACTCTGAGTATGGCACCGTCAAAATAACTTTTCATTATATCAAGCAGTTCCTGGTCAGTCATTTTTTCAATTGCAGAAAGCCCTTTTGCCAGTATTTCTCCATGGCTTCTGTGAGAACCGTAAATATGGTCATCCTTGTCGAGCAGGTAAGCCTGCCCTACTGCTGATGACTCCTGACCTATTGATAAATGGGCGGGACCGGGATGATTGTATTGTATTCCATTATACTCACTTGTTGTTTTTATGGAATTCAACATGTTTTCAAATTCCCTTATAATAGCCATATCCCTGAATATCTTTAAAAAATCTTCCTTTGAGAAATTATTTTTCTCTTCTTCTATGGATTTTGAATAATTGTTTACGGGTATATTCCTAATGGTAATTTTCCCTTTTTTCCTTACTTCTTTTGGATCTATAAACTGTGATTTAGGCATTCGTTTATTCCTTTCCTGTTTTTTTATTTATTAAATTCCGGCAGAGAAAAAACTCCCTCCCTTATTATTTCACTTACCGTCGGGTGAGGAAATACAAATTTCTTTATATTATCAATTCTCATACCTGTTTCAACCATTATTGCTGCTCCGTATATTATTTCAGATGAATAATTACCTATCATATGGGCTCCAATAATACTTCGTGTCCTTTTATCAGCAATTATCTTACATATTCCATTCCCGCCTTCATTTTCTGCAACATATCTTCCACTGTACCTCATGGAAATTTTTGCACATTCATAATCAATCCCTTTCTGTTTTGCGGAATCTTCCGTTTCACCAACACCTGCTACTTCAGGATTTGTATAAATAATATATGGTATGGCTTCATACCTCATTTTATCTTTCTTTCCAATCATATTGTTTACTGCGACTTCCCCTTCTCTAAAAGCAGTATGTGCTAGCATGTACTTTCCATTAACATCCCCTGCCGCATAAACTCCCGGTATGTTTGTTCTCATCTGCTCATCAGTTTTAATGCTGCCCCTGTCCAATTCCACTCCGATATTTTCCAGCCCTATTCCTTCCGTAAATGGCTTACGCCCAATGCTCATAAGTGTAACATCATTTTCGACGGAAAGCTTCTTGCCGTTTAATTCGTATACTACTTTATCCTTGCCTGTTTCTACAATTTTTGAATTAAGCTTAAAATCAATGCCTGCCTTCTGATAGTTTTTTAAAAGCAGATCCGACATATCCCTGTCTATACTGCCAGCTATATGGTCGAGCATTTCAATTACCGTTACCCTGCTTCCCGCTGCCTTGAAATAGGAAGCCATTTCCAGCCCTATTACACCACCGCCTGCAATTACAAGATTCGACGGTATTTTTTCCAGGTCAAGTATCTCTCTGTTCGTAAGAATATATCCCTCTTTAATTCCCTCGTTAACACCCGGTATTTGAGGAAGAAAGGGGATAGAACCTGTTGCAATCAAAATACGCTTTCCGGTATATGTATCCTTGCCGTCTGAAATTTCAAAACCATTTTCCGTGCGGCCTTTTATATTACCTTCACCCTGTATTGTTAAAACATTATTTTTGGCCAACTGTGCTTTGATTCCTGAAACAAGGGTCTTTACAACCTTATCTTTTCTTTTAACCACTATTTCATGATTTAAGTTTAAATTATCGATTTTAATTCCGTATTTTTCTCCATCTTTTGCATAATTATATATTTTTGCCGAGTGAAGTAATGTTTTAGATGGAATACAGCCTTCATTCAGACAAACCCCGCCTACCATTCTTTTTTCAATCAAAAGTACATTTAAGCCTTCATGTCCGGCTCTTTCCGCTGCGAGATAACCTCCCGGCCCTCCCCCTATAATTATCAGATCATATGTCATAGAATAACTCCCTCCGTATTGTAACAGCAATATTTGAAAACATTAAAATCAACCCAGCCATATTTCATCTTTCCTCTATACTGCTAGTAGTGTATAAAAATTTTCAAGGCTGTTTTTCAAATCATCCAGAAATCTGGCAGCCGGAGCTCCATCCACAGCTCTGTGGTCAAATGTAAGCGAAAGCCCCATTGCCGGATAGTATGAAAATTCACCGTTTGTTTCTTTTACTCTTTGAGTAATATTACAAACTCCAAGTATTCCTGTCTGTGGAGGGTTTAAAACCGGTGTAAATGATTCAACTCCCATTATTCCAAGATTTGTAACTGTAAAACTTGCACCTTTCAGCAAATCAAGATTAATTTTACCGCTCTTGCATGACTCCGCAAGTTTTTTTGCTTCAATCGATATGGCATTCAATGATTTTAGATTTGCTTTTTCTATTGTTGGTACCAAAAGCCCCCTATCCGTATCAACAGCCACTCCAAGGTGTACATCTTCAAAAATTCTTATACTGTCATCAAGGAAATGTGAATTTAATTCCTTATGTCTTATTAGAACTCTTGAAACCGCAAATAAGATCATATCGTTCAGTGTTATATTTGCAAGTTTTTGTTTTTCTCCATGTATTTTTATTGATTTTCTGTATGAAAGAATATTTGTTGCATCAAATGATGTATTCATTGTTAACTGCGCCGTAGTGGAAAGTGACCTATACATAACTTCAGCTGTTACTTTCCTGATATTTGAAAGTTTCACATCTCTGTGGGGTTTATCCCCAGATGCGGTATTTTCAACAACCTTATTCAATTCATCAATATTATCCATATGTTCTATGAAAACTTTACTTTGCTTTAATCCTTCGATATCCCTTTCAATAATTCTTCCTGAAGGGCCCGTGCCTTTGACTTTTTTGTAATCCGACATCATACGCTCAGCAAGATTTTTAGCCCTTGGTGATATTTTTAGTTTTCCAGTGTCTTTATCTTCCATACCCTTTTCGATGCTCAAATTCAAATCGGTATTTTCAGATTTTTCTTCTTTTATATTACCAGTAACAGTTTCTTTTTCTTCTATTTCATTATCTTTATTCTTGTTATCCCTATTATTTAAAAATCCGGAAATATCTTCTCCTTCTTTTCCAATTATGCATACATTTGAAAGAACGGGAACATCTTCCCCTTCATCAAATAATATTTCAAGAATTGTTCCATCTGTTTTTGATTCTTCTTCAAATGCGGCTTTATCGGTCTCATAGGAAAAAAGCAACTCCCCTGTTTTAACCTTATCTCCCTTTTTTTTATGCCATTCTGAAATGATACAGCTCTCAACGGATTGTCCCTGCCTCGGCATTATAACTGTTTCAGCCATATCGCACCTCCTTATGTAATTTTATTAACACTTCATGTTAGGTTCTTTCATTATTTAGTTATATATTATCATATACTATAACATGTGTCAACGAGAATATAGGTTTTGAGTTTCCCCATTTTTTATTCCGTGTGAGTATTCAGGTACCCAACATATTTATATTGAAAAAATGGGGAAACTCAAAGAATATAGTTACGTGGTATGTATTTTTTTATTCACTGGTTCAAATACTAAATATCGGGAGATGGTTAAGTGAAAGTAGCTATAATTGGTGCAGGAATTACCGGTTTAACATGTGCCTGTGAGTTGGAGAGGTTAGGCGTAAGTCCTGACATTTATGAAAAACATAATTATATTGGTGCTGAAGAACCACATGTTGGAGCATTCTTACATGTAATTAACAGGCCTTTTCCTGATATATTAAAGCTTGCTGAAAAAAAATATAAAATATATTTAAAACCTGTCAATAAAATAAGGAAGATTACACATTTTTCCCCGAACTATAAGGCAGTCGCGGAAGGAAAGCTGGGATCACTTTTTCTTTGCGGCAAGGATCATGAAAATATAAAGGAACAGCTGTACCGCAATTTAAAAAGTTCAAAAATATATATGGATAAAGGTGTTAATAATATTTCAAGGATAGCTGCCGAATATGATTATGTTGTTGTAGCAACTGGTAATCCATATTTTGCGAAAAGGCTGGGTTTGTGGGAAGAATGGGTAAACGGGTGGGTTAAAGGGGCGGTAGTGACAGGTGATTTTGACCCTACTGAAGTGATAATGTGGATTAACAAGGATTTTGCAAAAAACGGCTATGCATATCTCACACCCTTTAACAAAAAGAAGGGTTCCATAATGTTGTTCGTTGATGATACAAATGAAAAGGAAATCAATACATACTGGAAGTTATTTTTAAAGGAAGCCAATATACAATATCCAATTGTTGAGGAGTTCCAGGTAAAGCACTTCAGCGGATACGCATACCCATACCAAAAGGATAATATTCTTTTTATTGGAATGGCAGCCGGTGCTGCTGATCCATTTTTGGGTTTCGCATTTATTAATGGCTTTATGACAGCTGTAATGGCAGCTAAAGCTATTGTGGAAAGGAAGGATTACAGGAAACTGATAAAACCGGTAAGCAGACAGCTGGAGTCAATGTTTGAAATTCGGAAGGCTTTTAATGATATGGATAATCTCCAACTTGACAATACAGTTAAATTTTTAAGTAATCCTTTGATAAATAAACTGATTTATAACACAAAGATTAATATTATTGATTTTCTGTCATTCTTTTTAAAAGCAACACGGCTTATTTTTGCAGCAAAGCCTCATCGGCATGATAGGAGCTCCTGACGAAAGGTCCTGATGCTGCATATGAAAATCCCATTTCTCTGCATATTTTTCCGTATTCCTCAAATACATCTGGATGTACATATTCCATAACAGGATGATGCTGCTTAGAAGGCTGCAGGTACTGGCCTATTGTAATAAAATCGCAGGACACTTTCCTTAAATCCTCAAATACTTTAAGTACTTCTTCCCTTTTTTCTCCAAGTCCAAGCATGATTCCTGACTTTGTATATATGGAAGGATTCATCTGTTTCACATTCCTTAAAAGCTGCAGAGATCGTTCGTATTTAGCCATTGGACGTACCGTTGGATAAAGAATTGGTACGGTTTCAACATTGTGATTTATAATTTCCGGCTTCGCTTCAACTACTTTTAACAACGCGTCCCATTTCCCTTTGAAATCTGGTATCAATACTTCAACATTAACTTTATTTTCAAGCTTTTGTATTTCTTTTATGGTATTTGCGAAATGTCCCGCACCTCCATCGGCAAGGTCATCCCGTGTTACCGAAGTTATAACGGCATGTTTAAGCCCAAGTTCACTCACTGCTCTGGCAACATTATACGGTTCATTTTCATCAACAGGGTCTGGGCGTTTGTTGTTTGGGCCTATTTTTTTAACATTGCAAAATGTACAATTTCTTGTACATACTCTTCCAAGTAACATGAATGTAGCAGTCCTTCTGCTATAACATTCCATTCTGTTCGGGCAGTTTGCTTCTTCACAGACAGTATTAAGTGAAAGTTTTTTCAGTATGTTTTCTACCTCATTCATTTCTTTTGTTGCTCTTACCCTGATTTTTAACCATTCCGGTTTATTTTCCAATTAATTTTCTTCCTTTCAATTATCCATCTTTATACATTTGTAATCTCGGAATGCCTGCCAAACTCGCTTTCAAGCTGATTAAGAGTTATAATCTTTGGTTTTACACCAAAAACATCACAAAAATATTTAATTGTTAATTTTTTTAATTCCTCAAACTGCGGATGAATTCCCAGAAGCTTTTCAAGTGAGGTGACTCCTCTGTCGTATAAGCCACACGGTACTATCCAGTCAAAATACTTAAGATCCGTACTGACGTTAAAAGCAAAACCGTGCATGGTAACCCATTTTTTAACTGCAATACCTATTGCAGTTATCTTGTAATTTTCCACCCATACTCCCGTATATTTTTTTTCATCTGTCCGGGCATGTATATCAAACTCTTTTTCAAGCATGCGCAGGAATATCTCTTCTATGTTCCTCACAAAAGCCCTGATATCTCTGCCATAATCTGTTAAATCAAACACAGGATATCCGACAATTTGTCCCGGGCCATGATACGTTACATCTCCACCCCTGTTTACTTCAATTATTTCTATTCCGTTTTTGGAAAGTGTTTCTCCAGATACAACTATGTTATTTACATCAGCCCGTCTCCCAAGTGTAATGACATGAGGATGTTCTACCAGCAGCAGAGTATCTTCAAGCTCCCCTTTTTGTCTCAAGAACATTAATGTTTCCTGTATTTTAAGGGCCTTTTTATAATTCATTTTTCCAAGGTCTGTTATCCATATTTTTTTCATAGCATTCATTTATATTGGTTTTGCGTTTTTCAGAATATATCTTTCTGCTTCTGCAGACCATAATCCGTTATTTTCAGCTGTAATTCTTGCCAGTTCCATAAATATCGGATTTTCCCTGCCTTTTTTCTCAAATTCATCAATCGCAGTCAATTCCATTTCTATATTTGTATATATTAACTTTTTTCCTCCTTTTATTTTTGGAAGGTTCATAGTTGTTTCAGCAGCACTGTTTAATCCTCCCACATGAGTAATCATTGCAGCCGGATTAATCAATTTTTTTTCCATCATCATCAGTGACTCAATCATGTCATTAGTATTTCCCCCACTTGTTCCAACAACATGTGTAGAATTATAATGAACATTGTAAAAATTAAATTCAGCGTAGAATTCCGTATTTGTGGGCCCTGCGAAGAAATTCAGGCAGCCGTCTCTTGCAAGTATGCTGTCTCCCTGTTCAATAACCTGCCTTACAGGTGCAAGTACGAATACATCGTCATATCCTTTACCTTCGGTCAATGAAACCAACATATTCTTAACATCCTTAACTCCCGACGTATTTACATATTTCAATTCAACACCATTTTTTCTTGCCTCTTCAATGGTATAAATTGAAACTGCCCTGTCTAGCCTCGCCTGGTCTATATCGGTTACTACAAGCAATTTTGGACGTCTGTCACAGTGTATGGCATAATCTATCGCACCAAGCCCCATCGGACCCACGCCTGCAAGTATTGCCATGTTTCCACCTTTTGTTATGCCCATTTCATGTACATAGCTTCCGCTCTTTGTATGATAATTTGCATGAAATGCACCCACTATACATGACATTGGTTCAGAGAGCGATCCGTGAAAAAACGCCTCACCATCATAATTGAGAAGGCAGTCTTTTTCCATTACTATATCAGGTATAATAATATATGTAGCATTTCCGCCAATATATTTAAATGAATAGCCAGGAGCCGCATAAGGATTGCTTTCTTCGTTTAACGCAGGCTGTATTGAGAATTTATTTCCTTCCTTAAATTTTTTTCTCCATTTCTTACCAACTTTAACTATTTCACCACAGAATTCATGCCCCATTATTATCGGGTTTTTATCAATATCCTGCGGTACCCTTTTATGGTCGGAACCCTGTATGGTTGCTTTATAAGAAGACATGCATATACTGTCCGAAATAATATGTGCAAGTATTTCATTATCTTTTATTTCCGGCAATTCAAATTCTTCAAGCCTTAAATCATTCTTTCCATAAAGTCTTACAGCTTTTGTTTTCATGACCTGATAACCCCTTTTTTATATTTGTTTTTAATTTATTTTTAGTATAGCATACACCATACTTTATCTGCAACCATTTGAATTCACAAACTCAAAATGTATTCAATCCATACTTACTATTCACAGCCCTCTTAGCTCGAAGAATATTTTCCTGAAATTAACGCTACAAGTTCAAGTGGCTGTAAGTTCAGCCTTACATGTCAAATCAAACTCGCTGAATGCTTAAAAATATAACGGGAATGCATTCAACTCAAACAATGATTTGACCTTAACATTGCTTAACAACAGCCTC
>CAZANH010000468.1:0-5292 GCA_964486515.1 uncultured Eubacteriales bacterium | reverse complement strand
ATGAATTCCGGTGAATAGAAAAGAGGCGTATTTAATATGTGGACAGTAGTCTATATGGCTCAAAGCAAAGAAATAGCGACTAAGCTGGAAGAGCTGCTTACAAAGGAAGGAATACTTGTAAAATTAAGACCTGTAACTAAAAATAGAGAAAACAATGATGACTACTATGAAGTGTTGGTGCCACAGGCTGAAATTGAAGAGGCACATAGTGTAATTATAGAAAAGGGATACTGAAATAAAAAAATTAAGATTGAATTTTGAATATGTCCCGTGTTAAAAAGAAACACGGGATTATTGTTGTAAAGCAATATATTGCAGATACTAATTACAGTAATTTATGGAGGTAGAATATGTCACAAATAAAGACAATAGGAATTTTGACTAGTGGTGGAGATGCACCAGGGATGAATGCTACAATAAGGGCTGTAGTAAGAACAGGTATAAACAGCGGAATGAATGTACTGGGAATAAAAAGGGGATTTGAGGGATTTATTAAAGGCGAAGTTGAGAAAATGACATTAAGATCAGTGTCTGATATAATACACAGGGGAGGAACAATTTTAAAAACAGCAAGGTCGTCTGAATTCAGGACTGAAGAAGGAATAAAAAAAGGTATTTCAATGGCTTCCATATTTGATATTGATGCAGTTATTATAGTTGGCGGTGAAGGCTCATACAGAGGTGCTGCTGAATTAAGCAGTTATGGAATGCCTATTATAGCTATTCCAGGTACAATCGATAATGATATAGGTTCTACGGAGTATACCATTGGATTTGATACGGCACTAAATACGGTTCTTGATGCAATAGACAAGATTAAGGATACGGCATATTCACATGAAAGATGCAGTGTACTTGAGGTTATGGGAAGAAATGCAGGCTATATAGCACTTAATGTTGGAATTGCAGGGGGTTCGGAAGTAATACTTTTGCCTGAAAACCCGTTTGAGCTTGAAAAAGATGTAATAAAACCGATTATTGAAGGTAGAAACCGGGGAAAGAAAGATTATTCCGTTATTGTATCAGAAGGTGTGGGTGGCGTAATAGAAATATCTGAGGAAATTGAGAAAAAAACAGGTATTGAGAGCAGATTTACAATTTTAGGACATATTCAAAGGGGTGGTAGCCCAACTGTGTACGACAGGGTTATGGCAAGCAGAATGGCTGCAAAGGCAGTTGAACTGTTGAATAACAATAAAATAAACAGGGCGGTTTGTTTCAAGGATAATAAAATTATTGATATGGACATTATTGAAGCCCTTGAGATAAAAAAAGAAATCGATCCTGAAATAATTGAACTCAGTAAAATACTTTCTCTTTAGGGGGTGTATAAAATATATATATCGGAAACTTTATTTACTGCAAGATATGCTGAAACTGACCAGATGGGAATTATACACCATTCATGTTATCCGGTATGGTTTGAGGCAGGGCGGACTGATTTTATCAGGAAGCTTGGAGTATCCTATTCGGAAATAGAACAACAGGGGCTGCTTCTTCCATTAATTGAGTTAAAATGTGTATTTAAGGGAGCGGGGAAATATGAAGATAAAATAACAGTAAAGACAATGCTAAAAAACATTACATATACAAGAACGTTTTTTTATTATGAGGTATATTCCAATAATTTACCTGAACCAATAACTACGGGTGAAACAATACATGCATGGACAACAAAAGAACTTAAACCTGTAAATATAAAAAAAGCAGCACCAGAACTTTATAATATTTTATATAGCTGTTTCAAAAGTATTTAACTAAATAACAGGGATGTGGAGAAGATGAAAATAAAAGGCGGATTCTTAAATGTACCGAACATTATTACCATATTGAGAATATTATTAATACCGGTTTTTGTTTATTTTATATGTGCAGGAAAGTATGTTCCAGCTGGTGTTGTACTTCTGATTGCAGGATTGACAGATATATCGGATGGATATTTGGCAAGAAAGTTAAATAGGATTACATCCTGGGGAAATTTTCTGGATCCTGTAGCGGACAAAATTATGCAATTGAGTGTACTTTTGGTTCTAGCGGTTCAACATATAATACCTGTGTTTGTCCTTTATATTTTAGCAATCAAGGAATTGATAATGATAGTTGGAGGTATATTAATATACAGGAGCAAAAAATTTATTGTAACCTCAAATTGGTACGGAAAAGCAGCCACTGTAGTATTTTATGTAGTTATTACAGTTATCGTACTTATAAAACCCGATATGGTTTCTGTATATGTTTTAACAGGGATAGCTGTTATTTCAGCACTTATTGCATTTATTATGTATATAGGTAAATATATGGTACTAAATAGATGAACTGAATTTTCAGAAAAATATTGTGCCATAACTTTGCCGAATTCGACTTTGGTGATTATGTATTAAGCTTCCCGTAGCCTTCAATAATAAGTTTGTGTTTTATTTCCCGTGCCATTTCTATAAATATTTTATTATCAGGATCATTTACAAAACTGTTCAATCCTTCATCAAGATGTTCTATTCGAGAATTTACGGGGATAATATCTATTTTTTCGTTATCATTTAAAGTGTTGTGGCCTATAAGAAAATCTACTGTTACATTAAAAAAATCAGCAATTTTTATAAGAGTTTCAATATTAGGTTCCCGGATATTATTAACATACCCGTTAAATGTAGGTATCTTTATATCCAATTTGTCTGCTGCCTCTTTTTGCCTCATTGAATTAACTTCAAGTAAATAAATTAATCTTTCGCCAATATTTAAAGCCATTAATATCTCTCCCCTAAAAATGGTAGAACAAATATAAATTATTGCATGTATACATATATATAATATTATTAATAAACATACAATGTTTATTATAGTTTAAAAAAGTTGATAATACCATATATTATGTTAAATAAATCTAAATAATTATGCATAATGAATAATTACACAAGAATTCTAACATTGACATTATGCATTAAGCATATTACAATAATATTATGACAGCTTGATTAAGGTGTTATGTTTAATAATTGTAATGCTATATTTTACCAAGAAAGGAGTGGTCAGGCCATGAGTGAACATGGTAACAATAATAGAAATTTAAATTTTAAGTTTGCAGAAGCTATGACAAATAGAATAAATACTTTAAACAGTAATATGAATTGCATAACCGAGTTTATTAAAATAAAGGAAAAGTATGACATTTACTTAAAAGAAATATACTGTTATTTGCCTGACAGTGAAAAAGAAATATTTGATAAACTTGATAATTGTTTAAAGGATATGTTGCGGTTTTATGAATCATATTACTACAGCTATGGTTTTTCCGATGCTGTAAATATATCCGAAGTACTTGAAAATCAAAGAAGTGCTGTTTAGGAGCCCTTAATAAATCAAGTTAAACCATACCGTTTTGAATTATGACCAAGGATTTTTGAAACCATAGAATTGTGTGCATGGTTTTCAATTTTACTGTCAATATCAAGTAATGGAGTTTCGCCGTACTTTTGAGTAATTGCCATTGAAAGCAGATGGTCGGTGAGAGCTGGATTCTTTGGCAGAAGGCTTCCGTGAAGATAAGAGCAATAAACATTTTTATATATCGCTCCTTCAAACCCATCTTCTCCATTGTTGCCAAAACCCTTGAGGACTTTTCCAAGAGGTTTTATTTCAGGGCCGTGATAAGTTTTACCTGAGTGGTTCTCAAAACCAACAAGGGTTCCATTGTAATTTTCTGACTTTAGAAATTCACATTCAATCACTATATTTCCAATCATTCTTTTTTTATCTGCTATAGTATAAAGGTCAAGGGCACCCAGAAGTTCTATTTCATTTCCTCCTGATGTCCTGTAATATTTCCCCAGGAGTTGATAGCCGCCACAGATACATAAAAATACTCTATTGCCTTCAATACCCTCTTTTATACCTGCCGCCTTATTTTTTAAGAGGTCGTTCTGGATTATTTCCTGTTCATAATCCTGTCCCCCGCCTAAAAATATGATATCATGCTTTTCAGGATCAAATACATCACCGATGCTTATGTTTGAAATGGATATATTTATACCACGCCATTGTGCTCGTTTGGTAAGTGCAATTATATTTCCCCGGTCACCGTATAAATTTAATAAATCAGGATAGAGATGGCATATATTCAACTCAAACATAGCTATTTCCAAAACTCCTTTAATTTGTATTTTTTTACAAGCAGCCTTCTTATTTGAAGCATTGCCGTATATGTCGGAAGTATATAAAGAGTATACCCTTCCGGGCATTTTGATAAAGCATTATCCAAAAGGATTGAATAGTCCTTGTAAATATGTATCGAATGTGTATCAAAATCTGCATATTTGAGACGAAGTGCCATATCTTCAGCTCTTGTACCTGCGGTATAAATAGATGATATATTATTGTCGGGCTGTTTTAGTTTTTCAAAATCAACATCCCAAAGCCAGGAAATATCCGTTCCATCTGCCAGTTTATCATTTATGGCAAAAATAATTTCATTAATGCTTTCTCTTGTAAGTAAAAAATCAATTACCTGATTAAAACCTGTGGGATTTTTGACAAGTATAACCTTAATATACCTGCCATCAGCATATACTGTTTCCATTCTTCCAAATCCACTGTCGAAACTTTCGAGTGCCTTTATGGTATTATTGTCGGGTAAACCCAATGTATATGCACAAGCTGCAGCAGCCAATGCATTGTAGATATTATAGAGACCTGGAAGGTTTATTCTTACATTGTAGGATGATTCGCCAAGAGTTATTGTTATTTCCGAGTGTGAATCGGAAAGTTCTTTTATATCTTTGCATAAAACTTCAGGAGCAGGCCTTTCGTATCCGCATCCGGGACATTTATATTTACCAAGATGTGCATATACCACATATTCATAATTGTATTTTGTTCTGCAGTAAATGCAGAAAGAGGAATCGTTATTAACGCTTGAAGTGTTATCTTCAAAACAATTACAATCAAAACCAAAAAAAATTGTTCTTCTTTCCGTATCTTTTGCTATGGATGAACACAAAGAATCATCAGCGTTCAATACAAGACGGGTCTTATCGGTTTTTTTAATACCCGATATAACGCCTTTTAAAGTTGTGTGAAGTTCACCATATCGATCAAGCTGATCCCTGAAAAAATTTGTTACAACAAGAATATCAGGTCTGATATATTTCGTTATAGAACTGAATGCAGCTTCATCGATTTCAATTAGCGCGGTATCAAACCTGCTTTTACCCAAAATATTGACAGCCTCAATGAATGTCACGGTTACACCGCTTACCAGGTTAGCTCCTGATTTATTGGAAATATATAAAATATCAT
>CAZANH010000467.1:0-28379 GCA_964486515.1 uncultured Eubacteriales bacterium | reverse complement strand
ACTACAAGGTTTTTGACTACAACTGTCCCAAGGCCTATTTTGGCAATATTAAATTCTTCGCTGTCATATGGATCATCCAAATACTCATCTTCATCATCTATTTCATTGATATTTACTTTAAATATTATTATATACAGATTTCTTATGGAAATAATAATTATGATAATACCTGTGATTATAAAAAAAATATTATGATTTGAGGATAATATCATAATGGGTAGAATTACCAGCATAAGTAAAAAAAGAATAAGCTTTTCAAGTTCCATCAAAAGAGCCATACCTTTCCGGGTCTTTAAAATCAACAGTAAGAGAATTATATATTAATACTGAAGATTCACCCCTTGTGAGTTTCCGGTCCGTATTTGCCGCGACATTCCTGTCAATGTTAAGCTCTGCTGCCATATTAACAGCATTATCCGGCCATTTTCCCTCAAGGGATTCAGTGTAACCAAGTGCACGTATTAATACAATACATGCTTCCGGATAAGTTACCTGATTGTCAGGACGTATTGTATTATCATCATATCCTATTATTAAACCATGTTTCAATGCAATATTCATATTATTGTAATACCATTTTGAATCATCCATATCTATAAAGGAAAGACCATTATGGTTTTTATATGTGCTTGTATCATAAGACATCAACCTGATAACCATTGTTATAAATTCAGCACGTGTGATGGGTTCATCAAGTTTCAGGACACCTTCCTGATACCCGCGTAGTATATCCAGTTTAATAAGTGCACAGGTATTTTCTTCTATAACATCTTTATTTTGTTCCGCAACCGCCTGTACTGTAAATAATATAAATATTGTAATAACCAAAACCAAAAGTTTCAGCCCAAAATTCCTCTTCATTTTTATTGCACCTCATGTAAGAACTTTCAGTTTTATTATACAATATAAGTGTTTATTTAACTATTAAAAATTTATTACAAGCTTTGATTTGTGAATTGGGAGTTTCCATTCACAGTCCTTCTCATCTACTTGAAGAAATATTTTCATGAAATACATAGCGTAAGGTTCTTAGAGGCTGAACGCACAGCCTCTTGAACTTGAGCGTTCATTTCAGGAAAATATTCTTCGAGCTAAGAGGAACTGTGAATAGTAACGATTGGGAAATTTAAATGAATAAAATATCTGCAGTTTTGGTAAAATAAGAAAAACTAAATGAAGGGATGGATTAAATTATGCCAAAAACCATAACAGCTATTTTTGACAACACGGATAGAGCAGAAAAAGCAGCAAGAGAAGTTAAGGAACAGGGATTAAAAATGGAGGATATTTCAATAATAGCAAAAGATAAAAACGGAGATGCAGAAGGTACTCATTCTGAAAAGAAACATATAACTGACAATATATCAAATGGCGTACTGACCGGAGGAATTTTAGGAGGGCTTTCAGGCGTGGTTATAGGAGCAGGAAGCATGGTTATTCCAGGCCTTGGAATCATAGCAGCTGCAGGCCCTATAACGGGGCTTCTTTCAGGAGCCGTTACAGGTAGTATAGTTGGTGGCTTGGTTGACCTGGGTATACCTGAAGATAAAAGCAAGCAATATGAAACCGATGTAAAAGCCGGTAAAATATTATTCAGTATGAAAGGCAATGAAGATAATGTCAATAATATTGCTTCAATTTTGAGAAATAATGGAGCAGAAACTGTTGACAGTTATTGAACGAGTTTTATCATACTTAACCGCTTCCACTATAAAGAGGCGGTTTTTTCGTTCCTTTGATTATCTGTTCATCAAGTACATGATAAATACTTGTATGAAGTAATTTCCTATCCCCTTTACCATTTGATTTTACAGTGTACATGTAGGTATCCACTATATGTCCATCATGTCCTGTCTGTTTTATTTCAGTATATCCTTCAGGAAGTTCCGGATCTTCAATGTATATGGTTTCATAATTTGTAGTTTCACGTATATCGGTTTCAAGCCTTATTATATTATTGGGATTGGTCTTTGTACCTATAATATCAAATGTAATTTCATTTGTAAATTCATCAGAATTTTTTATATTACAATCCAAACGTATAGGCCAATCGGTAGAATTTTTGAACTTGAAATCAATTGATCCATATGCTACGGTAGCATCCCTTCCGGGAGGAACGTAATTTACCGTAAACATATGGTTTTTACGTTCAACTACTTCAAGGCCAGCATGTAGAACAGCATTATAAAGTGTTGAAGATACCTGGCATATGCCGCCTCCAATACCATCGGTTACCTCACCGTTTATATATACATGTGCAGCTTGATATCCATATTTTTCTTCGCGAGGCCCAACAATATTATTAAATGAAAATACTTCACCAGGCGCAACAATTTTTCCGTCAATTTTTGATGTGGCAAGCTCAATATTTATTGATCTGTTTTTCCCGTTCTCTGTGGATATATCAAATTTCGTACTTGCTGTAGAAAGATTATCCTTAAATATTTTTTCTCTGACTTCTTCAGCAGTAATATCAGGTTCAATGAATTTAAAAGGGATAATTTTTTCAACATATTCTTCCGTAAGTTCTTCCACTGCCTGTGCAAGTTTCACTTTATCAATATTTTTTCCTTCCTTATGAGGTGTTATAATGACTGTATTATTTTTAACTTTTGCAGATGCATTTATTGGTTCTTTAATTATTTCCCTGTAAATATCCTCAGCATCTAAAGATACTCTTTTTTCCTGCAAAACAGGAAGTTCAATAAATGCATCCTTATGTATCAATACTATAGGCTCAAGCGTATTGTATGCATTTTCGCGTTCAATTTTTCTCCCGTCACAACCCGAGTATAAGTTAACATATTTATCAGTAACTGTGATATAAGGGTCGCAGCGAATCACATGCGTGTCTTCATATATTTCTTCTATAAATTTCATAAGTTTCTGTTTATTATAAATAGGTTTCATTGTAATTGATTTACCATAACGTGCTGTCACTAAACTATCATATAAACGTCTTACAATATCTCCATTTCTTCCAATTGAATATGCCTTTTCAATATAGCGGTCAACATCATAAAATACACCAAGTTCATCATATGTAATTGCTTTGGAATAATCATCAATATTAACGGTAAGGCCCCCTGATATCTGCAGTGTTCCATATGTCTCGTCAAGAAGTATTTTCGCTTCCTCTCTTGATATATTACCTACATTAATACCGTTTATCTCTATTCCCTTATATATAACTTCAGACTTGATTACAGCATATGTAATCTGTCCTGCTATACCAAACAACATTAATGTAAATGTAATTATTGATGCAAGTAATACGTTTACAGGATTCTGCACTGTTTTAAATTGTTTTTGCATACTGTTAAAGCCTGAATCCATATTGACACTCCCCTTTACACTTTTGACGCTAATATAATGTAAAAAGTTCCTTTACACCTTAAATAACATAATAATATTATCTCAATTATTTTCAAATAACTCAATATATATTTTCATACAGGTATACTATATTTTGTTAATATAACTGTAAAACATTCATCTCAAACAATGATTTGACCTTATATTTGCTTTAAAAACAGCCTCTGCGTGCTCTTCGCTATCTATTTCAGAAAGGTATTTCTTCAATAAAAATCTCTTAGGTACCTAAATAAACCTGAATAGAAACGTTACTTACAGCTATTCAGACCCCAGGGGAGTATCATGTATTTTACAATATGTGGATTATAACAATTGTGAAGGGCTATAGGGGCTGTTTATACTTTTTTGTATAACATCAGGTATAAACGGATATAATGTTGTTCATAATTATGGCGTACACTTAATTAGTAATAAGGAGTTTATAAATGACAAAAGGCATATATCTTAATAATTGTGATAATAATAAAAGGAAAACCATGGTTAACCTTATAAGGTTTTTATCCGGTGTTGACAGGGAAAACAGAAAAAAACAGAACAAGGAAATAATTGATTTTATGAAATGTTTAAAAGAAGCCCAGGATGAATGGATAAATGCAAATTCCAATTTTGAGTATGCTGATGATAAGGACAAAGTCGATTATTATACATTCCATATAAAAGCATGTCAGTTAAGATACGAATACCTACTGAAAAAGGCAAGGCAAATGAATATTAGCTTGAAAAAATTAAAAACAATCAATAATATATAATAAAATTTGTAATAAAATTTGATTTAAATTATATAATTTAAACAGGACAACATTTAGTTGTATAATATTAATATAATTTTAGGGGAGAAAATAGTTTGTGAGACCTCTTAAGTTTTTGTTAAAAATTTTATTAAAAGTTTTGCTCGGAGGTATTGTTATTGTTTTTTTAAATTTTGTGGGAGAATTTCTGAATTTTCATACACCTCTTAATCTGGCATCAGCTTTTGTAACAGGTATTCTTGGGCTACCAGGCTTAATTCTTATCATAGTATTTAATTTTATCCTTTAATTTTATTTGAGCTCAAATGTTACTATTGTTTGATTTGATATGTAAGGCTGAACTTACAGTCACTTGAACTTGTAGCTTTCATTTCAGGAAAATATTCTTCGAGCTAAGAGGGGCCTGTTAATAGTAACACTCAAATTAAAATTGTATACAATAAACATTACTGTTCTTGACAAAAAATAATCAAAGAAGTATACTTTATGCTGTGAAAAACATTATATTGATGTATATTTTATGAGTAATACTGTTACTTAAAGTTACAAAACAATTTAGGAGGTTTATATATGGCCAAAGTTGTTGAAATAAGATGGCATGGGCGTGGTGGACAGGGTGCAAAGACAGCATCTTTACTTCTTGCTGATGCAGCGTTTAATACGGGTAAGTATATTCAAGGTTTTCCTGAATATGGCCCTGAGAGAATGGGTGCACCAATTGTCGCATATAACAGAATCAGTGATGAAAAAATAACCATTCACAGTGCTATTTACAAACCGGATTATGTAGTTGTTATAGATGATACACTGCTTGATACGGTTGATGTGACTTCAGGCCTTAAGCCTGATGGTGCAATAGTTATAAATTCTACAAAAAGCCCTGACGATGTAAGGGCTTTCTTAAAGGATTTTAAAGGAAAAGTCTGCACTATAGATGCAAGAACTATTTCCATTGATGCACTTGGAAGATATTTTCCAAACACACCTATGCTTGGTGCTGTCGTTAAAGTAAGTAAAATCATGGATGAAAATGATTTTTTAAACGATATGCTGGAATCATTCAAGCATAAGTTTTCTAAAAAACCTGAAGTTATAGACGGAAATATAAAAGCACTCAGGAGGTCAATGCAGGAGGTGAATGGTCTATGAATACCAATGTTAAAGTAAATAAAAAAGACGAAAAATCAATGGATTCCAATGTAAGCTGGAAAGATATAACAAAAGCAGGTACAATTTATACACCTGGTAATGCCCGTTTGTTTAAAACCGGGGACTGGCGTTCAATGAAGCCCGTATTCCTTGAGGATAAATGCAAACAATGTATGTTATGCTTTTTGGCATGCCCTGATTCATCTATAATGCTTAATGAAGAAGGAAAAGTTACAGGAATAGATTACGATCACTGCAAGGGGTGTGGTGTATGCACAAATGTTTGCCCCTTTAATGCATTTGATTATATTGAAGAAAGCAAATAAGGAGGTTATTAAATAATGGCTATCAGGGAAAGAATAAGCGGTAATGAGGCAGTGGCTATTGGTATGAAACAAATAAATCCTGATGTTGTAGCAGCTTTTCCAATTACACCTTCAACAGAGGTACCACAATATTTTTCAACCTTTGTTGCAAATGGTACTGTTGATACCGAATTCGTAGCGGTAGAATCCGAACATAGCGCGATGTCGGCCTGTATAGGAGCAGAGGCTGCAGGAGCCAGAGCTATGACAGCAACATCTGCAAATGGACTCGCACTTATGTGGGAACTTTTATATATTGCATCAAGCATGAGGCTCCCTATAGTAATGTCAGTCATAAACAGGGCGCTTTCTGGACCAATAAATATCCATAACGATCACAGTGATTCAATGGGTGCACGTGATTCCGGCTGGATACAGTTCTATAGTGAAAATAACCAGGAGGCATATGACAATTTAATTATGGCAATCAGAATTGCTGAGCACAATGATGTATTGCTGCCTGTAATGGTTTGTCAGGATGGTTTTATAACATCACATGCAGTTGAAAACATTGAACTTATTGAAGATGATAGGATAAAGTCGTTTATAGGAACATATAAACCTGAAGAATATTTATTGGATCAAAATAATCCAATATCAATGGGACCACTTGATTTTATTCCACATTATTTTGAGCACAAAAGGCAACAGGCAGAAGGAATGAGAAAGGCCAAAAAGGTAATAACAGATGTTTCAAAAGAATTTTACGAAATAACAGGTAGAAGTTATAGCCTTTTTGAAGAATACATGACTGAAGATGCTGATGTTGCAATGGTTATTTTAAGTTCGTCTGCCGGAACCGCAAAGTATGTGGTTAATGCTATGAGAGAGAAAGGAAAAAAGGTAGGTTTAATCAAACCCAGGGTTTACAGGCCATTTCCTTTGGATGAGATAGCACAGTCATTATCAAAATTCAAGGCAGTTGCTGTAATGGACAAGGCAGATAGTTTTAATGCATGTGGAGGTCCTGTATTTACTGATGTTACAAGTGCATTATATATAAAAGGCCTTTCAGATATCAAAGTTGTTAATTATATATATGGTCTTGGGGGAAGAGATGTGAAAGCTGATGATATTGAATATGTATTTGAAGAATTACTGAAAATGGCGGATACCGGAAAAACAGGCCCCGTTTTTAATTACCTTGGAGTAAGAGAATAAAACGAACAGGAGGTTAGCAAATGGCTTATAATTTAAAGGAAGTAGTCAAAAAACCTGAGAGATTTACAGGTGGTCATAGAATGTGTGCAGGGTGTGGTGCACCTGTTATAGTAAGACATATACTAAGAGCATTAAAACCTGAAGATCATGCTGTAATAGGAGTTGCTACAGGATGTTTGGAGGTTTCTTCCTTCCTGTATCCTTATAGTTCATGGATGGATTCTTATATTCATAGTGCGTTTGAAAACGCAGCTGCTACTATTTCGGGATCTGAAGCGGCATATATTGCATTGAAAAAAACCGGGAAACTCAAGGATGAAAAAGGAGAAACAAAATTTATTGCGTTCGGCGGTGATGGAGGTACTTATGATATCGGCCTTCAGTCATTATCCGGTGCTATGGAGAGAGGCCATGACATGGTATATGTGTGTTATGACAATGGCGCCTATATGAATACCGGAATTCAAAGATCTTCAGCAACCCCTATGTATGCTAATACTACCACTTCTCCTGCCGGTAAAGTAATACCCGGTAAAAAACAATGGAGGAAAGATCTTACGGAAATACTTGTTAACCATAATATCCCTTATGCAGCGCAAACAGCAGCTATAGGCAGTATGAAAGACCTTTATGAAAAAGCGGAAAAAGCAATATATACAAAAGGTCCTGCTTTTCTTAATGCACTTTCTCCATGCCCAAGAGGCTGGCAGTACGACACTCCCGAACTTATGAAAATTAATAAGCTTGCTGTCGATACATGCATATGGCCGCTTTATGAGGTAATAAACGGGAAATATATTGTTAACTATAAACCAAAAAATAAACTTCCTGTTGAGGAATTTCTCAAAGTTCAGGGAAGATTCAAACATTTGTTTAAAGATGAAAATAAACATCTTATACAGGAAATACAACAAGAAGTAGATAAAAGATGGGAAACTCTTCTCAAAAAAGCTGAAGAGTGACTATTGCTATATAATACTGAATTACATTTATTGCGTTCAAGTTGCCATGATAAATACAGGTGGGTATTTTGCACCATAAAAAAGCCTGGCTAGAATAACCAGGCTTTCCCACAAGTATTATTAACATACTTCAATTTTTCTATTATCCTTACATGTTACAATCTCAACTACTTTTGTCAGTATATCCGTATAACTGTACGAAACCCTTCTTGTTGTATCATAATCATTTTCAAACTTTATTATAAAAATGCTTGGATATGATTTTTCAATTACTCCTTCACGAATAAAGGATTTTTTTCTACCTTTGTTTGCCTTCAGAGTAACTCTTTGTCCAATACAGGTCTCAATATCCCTCTTTATTTGTAACAGGTCGGTTTTTTCTATCAACAAAATCACCTCATCTTCTGTTTGTTAATATTGTAACACATTATAACACATAAGTTCTTTCATGTCAAAAAAACTCTCATTATAACAATTATACCGTATAAATGTCAAGTATTTTTAATGTTCCACATTATACCATTTGAAGTAATATTTGTCAGGAATAATATTTCGGACATAAGTGATTGTATATTCAACCTTATGAAAAATATTCTTCAACTTGAATATTTGGGATACTATTAAATTAACTTGTTAATATATTATAACCAATTTATAGTATATTAAACTCATATTACTAATTAATTTCCTGAAATACTTCCTGCACTTTCTAGCGATACATCACCCTTGACTCAGCGAATGCTTTCCACAACACCACTCGTAATGTCATAAATTCACACCTTTTCAGAGAAAATTAATTAATGAGGTTCAATTGGATAACCCTCCCGATATCTTCCTCTTGTATCCAAACCGCCAATACCTTTATAACCTGTTATTGTTGCATTTATTATATCCATTGGCGAAATTAGTTTTTCTGTATGAGAGTATGCAATTTTTTGAGATACATAAACAGGGTCAAGTGCATGTATAAGAACTCTGGATGGTGAACTTGCATAGTTTGCACCTGCTTTTATTATCTCGTTATACATGGATTGACATGCACCTGCAAATATCACAAGGCCATCCAAATCACTATTAAATTTACGTGCTTCTCTTACTGCTTGTATAAAATACCGTGAGTTTCTATAATTGTTTATATCTTTATAATTGTTTTTTCCTTTGATTAAACCGTCATGTCCTGTCAGAACAAGAATATCCGGAGTATATTTCTTAAGAAGTTCGTAAACATAATAGGGCTGTTCCTTTTCCGGAACATATTTTCCATCAACATTTACGTATAGTTTTTCATATTCTTTTATACATGTATCAAGATATTCCTCATCTCCATCCAAATGTAGTACCTTACCAGGCCTTTTAAATTTACGGCTGTTATCCCTCGTGGTTTTTTTATAATAGGCTTTTTTTATATTCTTCCTGTACATTGCATCTTTTATGGCACGTGTTTTCCTATCCGTTTTTAAGAATGAGCTTCTTTGGTATTCCCTAACATTTTGTTCAGACTCAATAACAAGATCTTCCTCCGGTGAATCTGCAATTATTCTGTAACTAATTCCTTTAAGTATTGCAATTGTGCCTTCTACTCTTTCCTTTAAGTCAACAATCTTGAAAAAAATATCTTTACCATAGGACTGTCTTGCAACAATGTCTCCGATTTTAAATTTACTCATTAAATTCCCCCCTTACCGAAACACAGGTCATATACATATATAATATATGTCAGTGGTACTTATTACGTGCTAGTATTGGTACTTAAAGTTAAAGGACTCACAGAGGCTTTTCTGAAGCAATGATAATGTCAAATCACTGTTTGAGATGGGGTATCTGAATAGACTTAAATAATATGTAATAATTCCTTTAACCTGTAATATATATAATTATGCAGCACAAATATACCGTTGTTTTTGTTTTGTATGAATTGCTGCAATTATAATGATTTATGGCGGGAGGGTCAGCATATGTCTCTTGAACTTGAAAGAGAATCAGTAAAAATTAAAAAGGCAGTTTCTCAGGATACTGCACAAACAGTTGCTCTGAATGATATTATTGTTCCTGATGCCAATCCGGATATCGATGAGATTTTATCCATTGACGGCACTATATATAACGTAAAGGGTGAAGTCTTAAATGGGAGATTACTTGTTACCGGAGTAATAATATATGACATACTTTATATTAATTTTATGGATGATTTACCGGTAAGAGCTATTAACAGCAAAAATGAATTCTCATATGATATGGATGCAGCGGAAATAAAACAGGGTATGAAACCCAGAGTAACATGCTGTATTGAGCATATCGAATCTGAAATAATTAACAGCAGAAAGTTAAGTATCAAATCAATTATTGGTATTGAGGAAAAAGTTATCGATGAATTGGATGGACAGTTAGTCTTTAATATTGATGGCGTGGAAAATACCGAAGTTTTAAAAGAACAATGCAGGATAGATGATTTTATTGGTATTAATTCCTGTTCCTGCACGGTAAACGATGTCGTTGAAATACCGCAAACCCAGCCTGATATTTATAATTTGCTTAAAAATAACATAAGCATACTTAACAGGGATATAAAACTTTCAGAAAATAAGGTCATTGTCAAGGGAAATATAAATATTTTCACACTGTATACGGGTAAAGATGAAGAGCATAGCATTCAGATTATGGAATATGAAACCCCGTTTAATCAGATTCTTGATTTCCCCGGAATAAACGAGGATGCTGTTTGTGATGTAAATATTGATTTAATTGATTCTTCCTTTTCTCCTGAAGAAGACGATGAAGGTAATAAGCGGTTGATTAAAGTATATGCTGAACTTTTAATAACGGCTCAGGCAAGCAAAACAAGGGAATTGGAAATTGTCAGGGATGCCTTCAGCCTCAATTACGGTCTTGATATAAAAAGGAAGAATTTATCTTCAGAATCTTATTTTGAAAAAGGCAGTTATCTTATACCTGTAAAGAATACCATAGGTTTTCAGGAAAATGACCATACTATTGAAAAAGTTTTGAATATAATCGGAAAAACAAGTATATTGAATTACAACATACTGGAAGGAAAACTTCAAATAGAAGGTCTGATAAGGTGTAATATTCTATATACGACTAATGATATTAAAAAACCGGTTTCAAATAAATATGTTGAAATACCTTTTAATCATGAACTTAATATTGAAAGTTTGGAACCGCATATGAAATGTGAAATAAATATACAATCTGATCATTATGGATACAATATGATATCTGATAGAGAAATTGAACTTGATTATACCGCAGATGTAGAAATTGGGATTTATAATACTCTAACATTATCTTCAATAGAAAGTATTGATGTAATTCCGTTAGAAGAGGATAATGTTTCACGTCCCGGAATTATTTTGTATTTTACACAACCCCAGGAAAGTATATGGGATATAGCTAAAAGATATCGTATTAAGGAAAATGATATCATAAAGGCAAATAATATCAAGGACAATTATATTGCACCAGGATTACAGATTATTATTCCTGTTAACAGAGATAAGGGCATTAAGGCAGTTTAGGCTGAACATACAGCCACTTGAACTTGTAGCGTTCATTTCAGGAAAATATTCTTCGAGCTAAGAGAGCGGCTGTGAATAGTAACTATGAAGTGTCTGAAACATTTAATTCAGGCACTTTTTTTGAGGGTGCGTGTTGAAATAAAATTGTATTTTTTATATAATTGTTTTTATAACAACGGAAGTAATTGCTTTAGCAATTATAACACACCGTTTCAACGAGGCTGGAGATATGCCCACCGTTTGAACAGCTGAATCGGTACCTGTCACATATACAGGTGCGGGATATCTTGCGTCTCGTTATATTTTAAAGAAAGAGAAGTTTTTTTATATGAACGAGATTAAGCTAAAGGCACAAGCAAAAATTAATCTCTCACTTGACATTATTAACAAAAGAACGGATAATTATCATAATGTAAGAATGATTATGCAGACTTTGGGGCTTCACGACATTGTGATAATCGAGAAGGCTTCTGAGGGAGTCAAAGTAAGTACTGATAATCCGGCCGTACCGGATGGAGAAAGCAATATCGCTTTTAAAGCAGCAAGGATTTTTAAAGACACTTTGGATATTCCGTGCGGTGTAAGGATAAGCATAAAAAAACAAATACCTGTTTCAGCAGGTCTTGGCGGAGGAAGTTCTGATGCAGCGAGTACCCTTAAAGGAATGGACAAGCTTTTTAATACCCAGCTAAATGAGAATATCCTTCATGATATGGCGGAAAAAACAGGGTCAGATGTACCTTTTTTTCTCAAAGGTGGTACTGCACTCGCGGAAGGTAAAGGGGAAATATTAACAGGACTTGAAAAACTTCCTGAATTACATGTATTACTTGTAAATCCTGGATTTGAAGTATCAACTTATTTTGCATACAGCCAGTTTAATTTTAACAATGTTATTGAAAGACCGAATACACAATTATTATTGAATGCTATAGAGAGCAGAGAATGGAATATAGTGACAGTTAATATGAGAAATGTTCTGGAAAGTGTTATAACGCCAAAATTCCAGGTTATCAGTGAAATTAAATCAATACTGATGAAATTTGGAGCAAAAGGAAGCATGATGAGTGGAAGTGGCCCTACTGTATTTGGTATTTTCAATGATAAAATTACCGCTATTCGTGCATATGAATCACTGAAAAATACAGGATGGAAATGCTGGCTTACAACAACTGTTTAAGGAGGTAATAATGAGGAAACAACCACCAATATTGAATTTTAATGATTACAAACCATTACGTGAGGTTATTTTCAATACTCTCAGAAAAGCAATAATCAATGGGGAATTAAAACCGGAAGAGAGGCTTATGGAAGAACATCTTGCAAATAAAATGGGAGTAAGCAGGACTCCTGTAAGGGAAGCCATCAGAAAACTTGAGCTTGAAGGCCTTGTAAAAATGGTTCCAAGAAAAGGGGCTCGTGTTGCAGACCTTTCTGCCAAAGATATTATGGACGTTCTTGAAATAAGAGCTTCTCTTGATGGTCTTGCAACAAGTTTATCTGCTGAAAGAATCCAGGATAATGAATTAAAGGAACTTAACAATGTACGTATACAATTTATGAATTACGTCGAGAAAAAAAACTTACAGGGTTCAATTAAAAAAGATGTTGAGTTTCATGATATAATTTATCGCTCTTCGCGTAATGATAAGCTTATACAGATAATAAGCAATTTACGTGAACATGTCCAAAGATTCAGAGTAATTTACTTAAAGGATTTTTGCAGCAGTAAGGAACTTATAAGGGAACATATGGATATATATGAAGCAATACGCAGCAGATCTCCTGAAAAAGCCGGATTAATGGCACAGAGGCATATAAGAAATCAGGAGGAGACTATTTTAAAAGCAATAAGGAAACATGATTTATAATTTTATAAGAAATTTTAAGGAATGACGGAATAATAACACCTGATTTTGAAGGGAGGAATTTTTTGATAGTGCAAGGCGGAGGATTGAGTAATACTGCAGTATTACGATTGACGACAACATAGCAATATCGGAAAATAACCGCTTCAAAAATGGGAAGTTATTGTTTTGTCATTTCTAAACAAGGGTGATGCTTTTTGGCAATATATTGCGGAGTTGATATTGTTGAAATAGATAGGATAAAACGTTCATTTAGTATATCTGGAAGCGCTTTCAGAGATAAGGTTTTTACAAACAATGAGATAAATTATTGTGAAAACCGTAAAAATACCATGTATGCAAGTTATGCTGCAAGGTTTGCCGGAAAAGAAGCAGTTTCAAAAGCCTTTGGCACTGGAATCGGAGAAAATATAAAATGGAAGGATATAGAAATACTAAACAACAAACTAGGACAACCATATGTCGTTTTAACAGGAAGTGCTGATAAGAAATTTAAATCTTATAAAGGCATAAGTATCTCTATCAGTTTATCTCATTGTAAAAATTATGCAGTAGCATATGCAGTCATGGAGGTTTTAAAATGAATATTTCATTTAATAAATCAAAGATTATGCTGTATGTACTGCTATTTTTATTTATTTCATTATTTAATACAGGCTGCAATAAAGAAATTGCAAATGAAAACGTTATTAATGAAAAACAAACCGAATCGGGTTGTTTATATGTCAGAGGAATACCATTAAACGATGATTGTGCGGTAGTTAAGGTAATTGCAGTGGATGTCTTTGAAATGCCTGATATAAGGTCACAAAGGCTTACACAGGTTCTCTTCAACCAACCTGTTCTTATACTATCGCAAAAAGGGAAATGGGCAAAGGTAAGAACTTGTGATGAAATTGTTGGATGGCTTAAAACAGACAGTATTATCAGGGATATCTCAAGTATAGATTATGAAAGACATGACTACAGGATAATTGTAATAAGTAAAACTAAAAATATTCTCTCACATCAAAGAGACGGGATTACAATAGGAATGGCAATGATGGGTACTGAGTTCCTGTCATATGAAAAGGTAGATAATGCCTACAGAATAAAATTGCCCGGAGATAATTATGGTTGGATTAGTGATAATGGTACAATAAGAGTTCCCCTAAACAATGATATACCAATTACTACAGGTAATGATTTTTTACTCACAGCTATGAAAATGAAGGGTGTAAGTTATATGACTGGAGGTGTTGGTATGTTAGGAATAGACAGCTCCGGACTTATATATACCTGTGCTTTAATAAATGGTATTCATCTTATGCGTGAACTGGAAAAACAGTATCAGAAGGAAGGTATCTGGGTTGACAAAAAGAACATTCTACCTGGAGACATTATATTTTTTAATAATAAAAACAATAAAGATAAATTAATGTCTGCCGGTATTTATGCAGACGACAATAATTTTATTCATGCAAGCCCTTCCAAAGGATATGTAACAATTGATTCACTTGAGGATGAATATTACAACAGCCGAATAGCAGGTATAAAACGCATATTTAACTAGATTTTTCAGTTAAGTCAGTATCTATTCAGGTCTATTCAGGATAAATTTAATAAAAGAATTAATGTATAATTTTCACTGTTTTTGAGAGAATATCTATATAAAGTATAAAATACAGAGGGAGGAATTCCTTTTGAAAATAAAAATAAAACAATTTTTAGCAGGCATTCTAATAATATTTGTTATAGTTTCAATTATTTTTGCTGGAAATATTAATAATATGTTAACCCTGGTAAATGCACAGGAAAAAGGAGCAAGTGATGAGCAGCTCCTTGCACGTGTTGTAAACGGAGAAGCAAGGGGTGAACCTTATGAGGGCCAGGTTGCCGTTGCTGCAGTTATAATAAACAGAACAAGAGATCCCAAATTTCCAAAAACATTAGCTGGCGTTATTTATCAGCCGTCGGCATTTACAGCAGTATCGGACGGGCAGATAAATGTTCCGATTGACCCTGATTCAACTGTTGTAAAAGCAGTAAGAGATGCTTTAAACGGTTGGGATCCGACAAATGGATGTATTTATTACTGGAATCCTGCGACAGCGACAAGTAAATGGATATGGAGCAGAACAATTGTAAAAAAGATAGGGAAACATTATTTTGGTAAATAAAATAAAGAGGGAGCGTATATAAACATGAGTATAAGAGAAAAACTTCTTGACCTTAAAAGAAGGTTATCAGACAGAAAAATGTACAGTATTGTAATCGTGATAATTGGAGTAGTTTCCATATGGGGAATATCACAGTACAAACATGCCTCAAATCTAAGACAGGAACTTGATAATCAATATAACAGGGCATTTTATGAAATGACAGGATATGTTAACAATATGGAAGTACTACTTGTCAAGTCACTTGTGGCAACAACTCCGACAAAGATTGCGGCTACGTTACAAGAGGCCTGGAGACAGGCAAACCTTGCACAATCCAACCTTGGACAGCTTCCTGTTACTCAGCCTGTACTTGCTAATACCTCCAAATTCATCACACAGTTAGGAGATTTCTCTTACTCATTAAATAACCAGAACATGGCTGGTAGACCTCTTTCTACTGAACAATATAAAACAATTGAGCAGTTATACGGATATTCCGCTTCGCTTAATAAAAGTTTACGGGAACTGCAAAATCTTCTTTATGACGGGCGGCTTAAATGGGGAGATCTTGCAAATAAAGGTACAGCATTATTTCAGAAAACCTCCCAGGATATGAGCATTGAACAATTCGAAAATATTGATAAAACCTTTAAGGATTATCCGACACTTATATATGACGGACCTTTTTCAGACCACCTTACAAATATGGAACCAAAGGGAGTTACCGGGAATAACATTAACGAAGAAGAGGGAAAACAAATAGTAATAAATTTTATAGGAAAAGATTTGATAAAAAACGTAGAAAGTAATGGTAAAGTAGACACTCAACCTTTTGCAACATATTCATACAGAGTATTTTATAATGACAGGCCCGATGACCAGTCCGCATTAATAAGTATTACCCAGAAAGGCGGCCATATACTTTGGATGTTATACAACAGGCCCGCACAGGAAAAAAAGCTAAGTATCGAACAGGCAAAGGAAAAAGGTATTAAATTTCTTGAAAGCAGGGGATTTAAAAGCATGACGGATACCTATTATATAAAGGAAGACAATACTGCTACAATAAACTATGCATATAAACAGGATGACGTGGTTGTGTATCCGGATCTTATAAAATTAAAAATAGCACTTGATAATGGTGAAATTATAGGTTTTGAAAGCAAGGGTTATCTATCATCACATGAAGTGCGGGATATACCTGAACCCGGTATTACCGCTTCTGAAGCAAAAACTGTCATAAATTCAAAAATGAATATTTTAAGTACGGGTATGGCTTTAATTCCCACAGAATACCGCACCGAACTGTTTTGTTACGAGTTTAAGGGAAAACTTAACGATAAGGATTTTCTGATATATATAAATGCAATAAACGGCAACGAAGAAGACATACTGCTTATAATTAATACCGAGGAAGGGATACTTACAATGTAAATCTATTCGGATTTGCTATCATATTTCTCGATTCTTAAATCATCACCGGCAAATTTAAGCAGCTTAAAATTACCAATGATTCTTGATGTTATCCTTTCATCATAGTATTCATTCAGTTCCTTGACTCCGGTATTAGTTGATATTATCATTTTAGAGGGTTTTTTCAGCCCGGTTAAAGTCCTTTGGTTAAGTATTGTAAGGAATTCAGAATATCTTGAATCTGTTCGGGATTCCGTACCAAGATCGTCTATAATCAATAACTGCGAGTTGAATATATTTGTAAAATTGCTTTCCTCAAAATTTTTATTTCCGAAATTTACCGTCCTATACCTTGCGATTGTATTAAACAGTACGGGAGCAGTTTGATAAAGAACGGATACTCCCCTGTTTAAAAGTTCCCGGGCAATACAACTGCAGATAAATGTTTTACCAACTCCTGCAGGCCCGCTGAAAAACAGGTTTTTTTCCGAAGGAGAATCAAAATTATCTATAAAATGCCTGCATATTTCAATTATTTTTTTTATATTCTGCCTGGGTGATATTTTAATACCATACTTATCAAAATTTATACTGTTTGAATAAAGATTTTCATCAAATGTATCAAAATTTTCATAATCTATAAGATTAATATTTGATTTGTCTGTTGAATAATTTATAAGTTTTTGCATATAACACTTACAGCGCACAAGTCTACCATTCTTATTGACATACCCCGTATCATTGCACATGCTGCATTCATATTTCGGCTCCAGATAATCAGAACGTATACCATGCTGTAAGAGAAGATTTTGTTTTTGCTCCTTAAGATTATTAAGCTTTGACAAAATTGCTTCGGCCCTTGTATCATTCTCATCCGATTTACCTGAAAGAATCCTTTTACTATATTCTATACCTGTTTTATATATCTTTTCTTCTACTTTCTCAAGTTCAGGTATTTCAGAAAAAAGCTCCAACCGTTTCTGCATTAATTCTTTCTTTATATAATCTTTCCTCTGCTGATATTCATATTCAATAATATTATAAATATTGTCCATACTTACTTTCAAGCCTCTTTAATAATATTTAGGAATGACAAAACAATAACTTTCCATTTTTGAAGCGGGTGTTATTATTCCGTCATTCCTTATTCATTTATATTTTCGTACAAATCTTCATAGTATTTATCATCATATTTTCTTTGCTTAAAATTACCGCTTTGGGATACAACCCTTTTATCCGAAGTATTGCCAATTCGTTTCTGTCTCTTTTTCTGAATATGCTTGAATACATCTTCTTTTGTCTTAAGAACATTATCATACCAGTCGCTTAGTACCGTATCAAGATACTTAAAATTAGGGTTTGTCTTCCATGTTGTCTGTTTTAATGCTATTTCAATAATATCAAAATCGTAATTATATTGTGAAATCCATTTTTCTATGTAGTCTTCTTCATATTGTGTAAGATTTCTTGATAATTTAAGTTTTTTTAATATTTTTATTCTTATATCATTTACCTTTTGATATTCCATAAAATACCTGTCAAGATCAAAAGAATCTTTTATATTCTTACTTTTCCAATTCTCTGCAACTTTTGATATATAATTTTTTGAAAGCCCATTATGATCATAACAATGCTGAAAAAGAGCATACATTACATCCTCTTCAAAAGAGTACCTGTCAAACCACGCATCTATATCTGTATACCATGACGGGGACATAAGCCCCTGAAAAAAAGAGTTGTTTATAGCTGTAATAATTTCATTCCTGTCTCTGCTCCGCTTTGAGCTTAAATCAGCTTCATCAGGTGTCGAAGTAGTTTTAGGCCTGTAAAGTCTTTTTATTTCCTTTTCTTTAAGGTCTATTATTTCAATATACTCATCCTTTCTTTTTATCAATCCAATAGATTCCATATATGACAACGCATCCCTTATGCGTTCCTCCTTAAGAGAAAGCTTCCTGGAGAGAGCAAGAATTGAAGCATTTTTATTGTACTTGCTGAGAAACAGGCAATAAAGATATACTTTAACATATTCAGGTTCCAAAGAAGGCATATATTCAGAGATAAATATATCCGGTACAAGCGTATCCGAATATAATAAAGACCTACAGTAATTATATAACATTTTATATTCCCTTCACTTTTAATACTCCGGATTGTCCTGTTTAGCTTTTGGAAATCCATTTTATATAATATATTTTATTGTACCATAAAATACTAACAAATTACAGTTCATTTTTTTTAAAATTGTGTTAAAATATAAATATACCTTATATAAAAGGGAGTGTTTTTGTGGGAAAAAAAGTTCTTATTGTTGATGACGAAAAAAGTATAGTAGATATTTTAAAATTTAATCTTGAAAAGGAAGGATTTCAAACACTTGAGGCATATGATGGCGAACAGGCAATGGACTTGGCCGTATCGGAAAATCCTGATATAATATTGCTTGATGTTATGCTTCCAAAGGTTGATGGTTTTACAGTTTGCCGCAAACTCAGGCAGTATTTGTCAGTCCCTATCATTATGCTCACTGCAAAAGAGGAAGAAGTCGACAAGGTGTTAGGCCTCGAACTCGGTGCTGATGACTATATAACAAAACCTTTCAGTACCAGAGAACTTATTGCAAGATTAAAGGCAAATCTAAGGAGAATTTCCAACGGTGACGTGGAAAACATCCCACCGGGTAATACATTTAAATGTGGCTGTGTAGAAATAGACAGAGACAAATACGAGATAAAACGTGATGGAATTGTTATTGAACTTACATTAAGAGAATTTGAACTTGTGAAATTTCTTGCACTTCATCATGGACAGATATTTTCACGTGAATCACTTCTTGAAAAAGTATGGGGATATGAGTATTATGGTGATGTACGTACAGTTGATGTTACTATAAGAAGAGTCAGGGAAAAACTTGAAAGGGACCCTTCAAATCACAGTATTATTAAGACAAAAAGGGGAGTGGGTTACTACTTCAATAAAGTTGATTAATATTTTAACAGGTGTGGGGTGAATATGTTTTTAAAAAGTTTACAGTCGAGGCTCGTCAGTATTTTTATACTGCTTGTTGTGTTCCTTATAATTCCTATAGGCCTTTTTCTTAATAAGAGTGTGGAATCATCCTATTATGATACCTTTGTAAAAGAAGTTGAGAGTGGATTCAACAATTGGTCCATAAAGGGTGATGTAACCGTTGAGGATATGATTTATTATCTGGAAGAAGAGAAAAATGCAATTGCACTTTTTCATATTTTTGAAAGCAGGAGCTACAGTGTTATAAACCGCAAAAACATAAGTGATATCAAATATTCATCTGATAGTATCTACAATAATAATCCCGAAAAATTTGTCAATGAAATCCTGTCTTCTGAAAATATAATTTCAGTGATGGCTGGTTCACCGGAAGGTAAAAGCAAACATGCCGTTTATGCAAATTCAAGAAGGTTTTTTGATTATGCCAGAGCAATATCATTGAGAGATGATGACTATATATTGTATTTCAGACTTGAAAGTGAGGCCTGGAGCGGTGTTATAAATAAATTTAACACGATAATACTAAGCAGTCTTTTCCTTTCAATCATATTTTCACTTATTATAGGATACTTTCTATCAAAGGCAATAACTACTCCTGTCATAAGAATTATGCACAGGGCTCAAAGACTTGCATCAGGTGAATTTGATCAGGTACTTGAAGTAAAAACAGACGATGAAATTGGAAAACTTACAAGGGCATTCAATTTTATGGCTAAAAGCTTGAAGGATACTCTTGGAGAAATTTCAATGGAGAAAAACAAAGTTGAAACAATATTAAATTACATTACGGATGGTATAATTGCTTTTGACATAAAAGGAAATATAATTCACAATAATCCTGCATCAAGAAGCATGCTTGGTTTCAGAAAATTTGATTTTAATTACGAAATATTCAGTCGCAGGTATGGACTTGATATGAGTATCGATGAAATTATTCAAAAAAATAAAAATCTAGTTACAGAACATACAATTTTATCTTATGAAAAGGTTTACAAAGTACATTTTGCTGTATTCTTCGAGGAGCAAAACAAACCTGAAGGAGTAATTGCCGTAATTCATGATATAACAGAACAAGCCAGACTTGATAATATGAGGAAGGAATTTGTCGCCAATGTATCACATGAATTGAGAACACCTCTTACTTCCATAAAGAGTTATTCTGAAACTCTTATAAACGAAGTAAAGGAAAATAATAGTACTTTTAAAAGGTTCCTTAACGTAATAAACCATGAAGCTGACAGGATGACACGGATTGTAAAGGATCTTCTTGAGTTGTCAAGGCTTGATAACCAGCAGCTTAAATGGAATATGAAACAGATTTCGATGAAGGAACTTGTATGCGATTGTATTGACAAGTTAAAAATTGAAGCACTGCATAAACATCAGGAAATTAATCTAAATTCTAATGAAAATTTGCCTGACATACCAGGTGACCACGATAGACTTGAACAGGTTATATTAAACATACTCAGTAATGCAATAAAATATACACAGAAAAACGGTAGAATCGCTGTTAAGCTTTCAAGGACTAATAATCATGTAGTAATAAGCATCAATGATACGGGTATTGGTATCCCCAAAAATGATATACCAAGGATTTTTGAAAGATTTTACAGGGTTGATAAGGCACGTTCAAGAGAAATGGGAGGAACCGGCCTTGGCCTTGCAATTGCCAGAGAAATTGTTGAAGCACATTCCGGATTGGTTTCAATCGAGAGTGAAACAGGCAAGGGAACTGAGGTTACTGTAAAACTGCCTATCTGCCTGGACAAGGCAAATGCTGTGTAATTCAATCTTAAATGCCACGTAATTGATTTGTAACAAATTAATTGTATAATATTAATAATGGAGTATTTGGTTGGTTTATTATTTTATTTAAAATGCAGTTATTATGGTAAGAGAGGTATTGCTGATGTTTAAAAAAGTTTTGAGTTTCATAGTAAGTTTAGCAATTTTATATTCAGCAAGTATAACCGTATTTGCTGATAACGATACAAAAGAGTCTCAAGAAGAACCGTCTATGACTGTTGAAAATACTGATAATGAAAACAATTCAAACGGTAGTTCTGATTATACGGAAACAGGTGAGATAAATTCCGATTCAGTTGAAGAAGAAGATAAGCAGGAAGAACTACATAAAAAAATATTGGACAATTTGGTTTATAGCGGTGATTTGGATGAGACAGAGCAATTTCTGGTAAATATAACTAATCCTCAGGAATATAAGCAAATCGTATTTAAGAGTTCATATGTATTTTTTGGTTTTACTGAAGAATCTGATATAACAATTGTAATAGCAAAAAAGGATAGCGTTACCGGTGAGTATCAATATTATGAAAATGTAGACGGGGAAAGTTATTGGGATAAGGATGGCATATTGTATCTAAGCGAATTTGAGCTGAAAAATGGAGAAAATGAAATAAAGCTTATAGCTTACAAAACAGTTGAAATTGAACAGCTTGATCCGGGAGTTAATCTACAGGTTAATTATTTCAGTATAACCTTTCTTGAGGAAACAATAAAAAACAAAATTATAAATAGTACGTTCCCAAATATAATTGATTTATTCAAACAATACAATGATCTGACTGATAATGATGTGCTCTTTAATTTTTCTGAAACAAATGAATTTATTGAATAACGGAGTATTAAATGTACCGTATTAATAAAGAAAAAATTAAATCTTACATATTAATTGTATTGATATTATCAGCAATTATTCAGTTAGGAATCATTTGGGATTATGAAAATCAAGTGTTTCCAATTAATTTTTTAGTATCTGTTTTTACAAATCATAATTCTATTGCTTCCAACAGTGAAAATTTTATCCGGGAAGAATTATTCAAGCCTGTAAAAATTGTAGTTTCCGATGGTGAAGATACTTATTGGCAGATTAGAAGAGAAGATGACATATATGATATGTTATGGGAAGATAATGTCAAATATTTGAAGGATATATTAAAATTAAAACCTGTAAAGGTTTTATCACATACGGAAATAAAAGAACTTATCCAAAAAAAAGCTTTTACAATAAGCTTTGGTACAAAAATCGATATGAATCTTGTAGAATGGTTTATGGATTTTTATAATACCGAAACCCGCTTATCAGGCATTTGTCAAATAATAATATCCCCGTGGGATGATATTAATATGAATATGAATACCATATATATATCAGACGGCACAAATATATACAAATATATCATTCCTTTTGGAGTACATAGAATGAATATTGGAACATATCAGGAAATTATTAAACAATTAAGGAATAATTCCAAATATGATAAAGATGAATACAGTGTACTGGGTGAATATATTCCTAATGCCGTAAACCCCGGTATTCTTTGTGTCGTGTTAAGGAAACTTGGATACAGGGAATATGCACCAATTACTTTGTCTCCTCCTGAAAGTATATCTGATCCTCTTGAAATGGCGGTAATTATACTTGGCAATGATAAAAAAAGTTATCATCGTTCCATTGACATATATAATACTGTTGTATTCAAGAATATGAATAACCTCTATAGGGTATATGGTGATGGCTATTTAAGATATGATTATATAGGCGGTACATTAAACGAAAGAGAAGATATTCTGGAAGCATTTTTAAGGGCTTTAGAATTTATAATCCCAATTTACAGACAATTGAATATCAATGCTGATATTTACCTGTCAGGTATTAAAAAAGCAAATAACGGTACATATGAATTCACATTTGATTATATTATCAACAATATCCCTGTTGTTATAAATTATCCTCATAATAATTATAAGTCAGAAATATTAAAAAATGCAATTATCATAAATGCAGGCACTAAACGAGTATTGAAATGTAATTGGCTTATTAAGAATTTTAAAGTAAACAAATATACTGCAGTGTATGATGTTTATTTTGATAATATTGCAAGTATGGCTCCTGAACTTAAACCACAAGATTTTAGAGAAGCATTGGATATATATTCTGCATATGTCATAACTGGGGATAAAACGGGGGACATCTCTCCTTCATGGATTATGGTTAATTCCAGTGGAAATAAAATTAATATCCCTATGAAATTAAAAAGGGTGGCAGATTAATGGAATGGTCAAAGGCTAAGACAATATTAATATTTGTATTTATTGCTCTGAATATATTTCTGCTTGTAAATCTGTTTATTGAAAGATCACATAAGGATATTTCTGAAGAGGTATTAAATAATACTGTAAAAATTCTTGAAGACAATGGAATTATATTAAAATGCAAAATTCCATCCTGTAACAGGAATATATCATTCCTTGAGTATAGGAACAACGCACTTGACAAATCAAAAATAGGTAAAGTAATGAAATTATTGAATGGCAATATCAAGGTTACATACCCTGCTGATAATACTATACAATATACAAATCAATGCCCGGGAGAACAAATTGAAATATTTGATATGATAAAGCTTCAAAAGTATCTTCGAGGATTTTTTTCTCCCTTTATTTGTAATATTAATGATTTTGTATTTGACAAATACTTAATAAAACAAAGTTCAACAGCAGAGGTGTTATTTACATATAAATATAACGGTTACCTGGTATTTGACAACTCAATCAGAGCAGAAGTAACTGAAAAAGGCATAAAACAGTTTGCATACACTTTTAAGGATATTGAGGGCTTCTTTGCCGATTCAACCTTAATCATGCCTGCTCACCATATTTTACTGAAGAATATGAATGATTTTAAGAGTGATAACAGTGAACTTGTTGAAATATCAAATATCGATCTGGGATTTAAGGGTTACAGCATGGAAAATAATATGAAACTCACCTCCAGCGGCCCTGCATGGAGAATTATATTGAATAACAAATATATACTGTATTATAGTGCATCTGACGGTGGAAAGATTGAATAATAAATTGTGAGCATTCAACGAGTTTGATTTGATTTCTAAGGCTGAATATACAGCCTTTTGATGCCCGCAGCGTTTTTTCAGAAAGATATTTCTTCAATTTGTATATAAAGGGATACTTGAACAGTCACAGTTATTTGAGAAATTTTTTAATGAACAAAATTTGACTCTTTTTTTTTTATTTCTTATATGTTACAATTAAATTTATAATTATATATTATGCTTTTTAAGTAAATAGTAAATAATATCTTACTAAAGATAAATTTAATTAATATGAAAGGTGCTGGCAATTTGAGTAAACTGATAATTAAAGGAAAAAGGCCCCTGAACGGAGAAGTTTACATAAGTGGAGCTAAAAATGCGGCTGTCGCAATAATTCCTGCATCATTGCTTGTTGAAGGTACATGTTATATAGAAAATGTTCCTGAAATATCTGACGTAGTTCTACTCATTGATATTCTAAAAAATTTGGGGGCTAAAGTAAAACATATGGGAAGAAATACGTTAATAATTGATTCCACAGGAGTCAATTCCTATTGTGCTTCGTATGATATGGTAAAAAGCATAAGAGCATCTTATTATCTGATTGGAGCATTATTAGGGCGTTTTGGGAAAGCTGAGGTTTCATCTCCGGGCGGATGTGATTTTGGATTCAGGCCCATAGATCAGCATATTAAAGGTTTTGAATCATTAGGAGCACATATTGATATTGAACATGGAGTAGTCAGAGCAACCTCAAAAAAACTGGCTGCAAATCAGATTTATCTTGATATCGTAAGTGTAGGAGCTACAATAAATATAATGCTTGCTGCAGTAAAAGCAGAAGGGCAGACTATTATAGAAAACGCCGCAAAAGAACCTCATGTGGTTGATGTAGCAAACTTTTTAAATACTATGGGAGCTGATATAAAAGGAGCCGGTACTGATGTAATAAAAATAAAAGGTGTAAAAAGCCTTAACGGAGGAGCTTCTTATTCAATAATTCCTGACCAGATTGAAGCTGGTACTTATATGGTCGCTGCTGCTGCTACCAGGGGAGATGTAACAGTTAGAAATGTTATACCAACACATATGGAGTCATTAAGTGCAAAACTTTCAGAGATGAATATTAATATTCAACAAGATGATGACTGGATAAGGGTTAGGGGAACAGATAATCTGAAAAATGTAAATATCAAAACATTACCATATCCGGGTTTTCCAACAGACCTGCATCCACCTTCTGCAATTCTGCTTTGCGTTGCAAAAGGTGTAAGTACCATAACAGAAGGGGTATGGGATTCAAGGTTTCAATACACTGATGAATTGAAAAGAATGGGAGCAAGAATCAAGATTGAGGGAAGAATGGCTGTTATTGACGGTGTAAAAAAATTATCAGGAGCTACGGTAAACGCATTGGATTTGAGGGCAGGTGCCGCTATGGTAGTTGCCGGCCTTTGTGCTGAAGGAACCACTGAAGTAAGAAATGCCAAATACATAGACAGGGGCTATGAAAGAATAGAATATAAGTTAAACGAACTCGGAGCTTCTATTGAAAGAGTGTAAGTCTATATATTATTTTGTATATTTTGATGGTGGTACACCATAGTATTTTTTGAACAATTTACTGAAATAATAAGCGTCTTCATAACCAACTCCTTTAGATATCTGTTTAATTGACAATGAATCTTTTTTAAGCATTTCACACGCTTTTGAAAGCCGTGTTTTTATAAGGTAGTTAATAGGTGATTCACCTGTCTCCTCCTTGAAAACTTTTGATATGTAAGCAGGGCTTAAATACATATTTCTCGAAATTTTATCAAGTGATATCTGCTGCATATAGTTTTCATCCATATAATTCATAAGTGAGTTTATTATGGTAGTTCTGTCATAGGGTTCAAAGTTTATTGAATCATCACTTAAATTATAGTCCGAAGCATATGTTTCTTTTATTATAAGTATAATAAGTTTCATAAAAAGTGATTTAATCATCAGACAGCAGCCAGGCTCACCTTTTTCCTGTTCGACCAGTATTTCATTGTAACATTTTATAAATTCACGGCTGTATTTATCCATCCTTACCACAGGTGACTGGACTTTTGCTATAAGATACCCTTTTGGAAGAGATTCAATAAATATATTGTCAATCCCTGCATGAAATTGAACTACTTCTTTACCGGATTTCATTATACAGGAATGAGGTGTATCAGGATTTAAAATTATAATATCATCTTTTTTTACAGGGTATAATGTATCATTTATATTATATGCACATTCGCCGGATATCATATAAATTATTGATGCATAATCATGAGTTTGGCTTGAAGTACTGTCACTGCTATCTTTTTTTTTAATCTTTACGGCATAAAGCACTCGTGGATTGAAATTTTCCGGGTTAATACCAAGTTCACACAAAATACAAACCTCCAAGTATTTTTAATATTTATATTCTCCACAGTTTTTATTATACCATCAATCATATAAATATTGATTGTTTTTTTAAAACTTAATTTAAAAATATTATTAAAAATGAAAAAAACGTAAATAATAAAACTATTAAAATATTAGGAGGAATGATAATGAGTTTAATACCGTGGAACCCACTCAGGGATATTGAAAATTTTGGAAGGGAAGCAGGCGGTCTTTTTAATATTTTCCCAGCAGGTTTTTTTGGTACTTCAACATCTCCAAAAACCGATATATATCAAACTGACAGTGATGTTATCATAAAAGCTGAGATACCCGGCGTATCAAAAGATGATCTTAAACTGTATATTGATGAAAATTCCATAAAGTTATCTGGACAATACAAAAGAGAAAGTGAATTCAAGGATGAAAGCGTTTACAAGACGGAAAGGTATTATGGTAATTTCTCACGTAGTATTCCTTTGCCCGTAGAAGTAAAATCGGAAAATGCAAAAGCTCAATATAAGGATGGTATATTGTCGATTACCGTTCCAAAAGTTAAACCAACGCAATCCACAGGAAGAAAAATCGATATCCAATAAAAAGGGAGCTTAAAAGCTCTCTTTTTTTTTATTTCCATAGTATTTTAATATTAATAAATGTGTATTCTATAATTAATAAAATAATATTTCAGTATCGAAATGGAAGGCAAATAAGGTGGATAATAAAAAATTAGATTACTTTAAGAATCGTTTAATTGAATTAAGAACCAAACAGATAAATTTTATTAAATCTATCAATCAAAGTTATATTACAAATGAGGATAGATACTCTTCCCTTGAATTATCAAACTATGACAACCATCCTGGTGAACTCGGGACAAATATGCAGGACAATGAAATGAGTAAAGCACTTATTGTCAATGAAAAAGCTGTATTGAAAGCTATAGATGAGGCACTCCGGAAGATAAACAGTGTTACTTACGGAAAATGCAGTATCTGTGGGAGAAATATTGATGAAAAAAGGCTTGAGTTTATTCCATATGCTGTAGAATGTGTTTCCTGCAGGGAAAAACAAAAAAGGAAAACAGTACAGGGTAAGGACAGGCCTGTTGAAGAACTTATCCTTGACGCACCATTTGGCAGGAAATATCTAAATAAAAGGGAAGATGACGAAAGCGAGGGGCTCGACCAACTAAATGACCTGATGAAATACGGTTCCGCAAGTACTCCTCAGGATATGGGCGGATATGAAGAATACAGGGATTATTACAACAACAAAACGGATAATCAGGGTGTTGTAGACAATATGGACAATGTATCAAACAAAGATTACAAAAAACAGCTACCCGGAATTTAAAATTACAGT